>JARGGA010000246.1 GCA_029210805.1 Candidatus Thorarchaeota archaeon | reverse complement strand
ATGAGTTCTTGACCTGGATCGGAACACATGAAGAGGTAATCAGTAGAGTACGCCACATTGGGAAGGTCCTTTGCCCAATCTGCAAGACCTGGTGAGCTTATTTCATTTCCAATGATTCCTCCGCAGTGACATATGAAAACTCCAACACGTGGTTCATCTGTAAGCTCTGCTGGGGGAATCTCTGGCTCCTCTGCTGGGATTGGTATTGGCAACTTGGAATGAGCCGCTAGTGCAGCGCCCTTACCCTCATTTACGGTATCTGTCCCGTCCTTTGGTCCATGTGCACAGCCTGCAACATATACACCCGCACGGGTGGTTTCCAGACCATGAGAATTGGAATGCTTTTCTTTTACGTAGCCATACTCGTTAAGGTCAATCTTGAGAGTTTTCGATAGGTCTTCCATTCCCTCACTAGGTCTGAAGCTTGCATTTAGAACAACGAGGGAAATATCAGAGATTTCAATGATGTCTCCGGTATCTGTGTTCTCCATCTTTACGAATAAATCGTGAGTATCGGGGTCCTCGGAAACCTCCGCTACGCGACCTCTAATAAAATCGATTCCCTGATTATGTTGGCTGTCCCATAGGAACTCCTCAAGAGCCTTTCCAGCTGTTCGCATATCCATGTAGGTGTAGATAATCTCACAGTGATCTTTGGGATAGTGCATTCGTGTGACCTGTGCAAGTTTTAATCCGAACGAGCAGCAGACTCTATTGCAATGTTCACTGTGCCCAGAGATATTTTCACGGACATCTCTACTCCCCACACAATTAATGAAAAGAACTTTCTCTGGCTCTTTACCATCTGATGGCCGGACCATATGAGAATCCGTAGGTCCTGTAGGGTGGCTTTGTCTGTCGTATTCGAATGATGTAATGACGTTGGGGAATAATCCGTATCCGTATTCGGTGTAATCTGCTGGCTTGTATTCTTGGAATCCTGTTGCTACAATAATCGAGCCTACATTTAGCTCTGTTGTTTTATCTACATCGTCGTACATAATGCAGTCTTGTGGACAAACTCCAGCACATGTTCCACATCCAATACATGCTTCCCTGTCAATAGTAGCAATTAGAGGAACTTGCTGTGGAAAGTTCATGTAGATGGCCTTGCGAAGTGAGAGACCCTGATCGTATTCGTTTGGCACTTCTACTGGGCATGAGCGAATACAGAGTTGGCAGCCTGTGCACTTGTCTTCGTTAACATAACGGGCTTTTTTGCGAACTGTGACATTGAAGTCGCCATCCTTTCCCTCTACCTTCTCTACTTCAGAGAGGGGATGAATTGTGATATTGGGATGCTTACCAACGAATGATGTGAGTGGTGTCATAACACACGCCGAACACTCGAGCATTGGAAATATTTTGTAAACAGCAACATAATTGCCGCCTATGTTGACACTTCTCTCAATTATGTGAGCATGATGACCGCCATTTGCTAAATCAAGTGCGGCGCTGATTCCAGCCATACCACCACCAATGATGAGTACATCAGTAGGCTTTGATGGTGCATCCGATTTTGGTGCAGATTCGCTGACCATAAGACAGAGTCTCCAGCAGGGATTACAACAAGGGCGAAGCCAACTTGAGTGATATAATCTTTCTGTCCCGACGCCATTTCTAGGTATACATTGTTAATCCCCTCTGAATTTGCTTTGTACGCCAATGTTAAGTATCGAACAATTTACTGCGCTGAACACGGAGCACGGTTTCAAAAAGAATTGAAAATTGTAGGCAATTTCAGAGATGTACGAAGAACAACAAGAATCCGTAAGCAGAATCTATGCTTGGTTGGGAGTCGAATCGCTCAGTGACGACCTTAGAAAGAGTATTCGTGCACGACTTATCATCAACTTTCCAAGAATATTTGCTGGCAATTTCCTGATTATAACTCTGACTCTATTCTATCTCGATACACTGAATCCATTAGAAGTGGGAGCTGTCTGGGGTGTCTATTTCACAACACTTGCACTTCTTGATTATCTTTCAAGGACTCTTGGCGACACAATTGGTTACAAACGAGTCTTGATTGGTGCATACCTCTCAAAGCTGATTGCCATTCCCTTCCTCATCTTTGGCACCTCGTTCATCTGGTATGCTGCATTCATGATACTTCTTGCCGTGGGTGATTCTCAAGAGAGTGGAGCTCTTGAGGCTTGGTTCGATAACTACTATCGTCCGAGAGCAGAAAGCGAAGACCCTGAGAGGAAGATCCATACTCAATTCATCGCTCGTGTATCACCCGTCTACAGCTTGGTTACTATCTGCGGATTTGTAATCGGAGGCTTTGTTGCAACTGAGATTTCAAGACAGACTGTTTTTGCTGTCTTTGCATTTCTTCTAGCCATTGAACTACTATTGATTCAGAAAGTTCTATGGGAAACAGTAGAGAATAAGACCAAGCAACGACTAGGGGATTACTTGGGACGGATTCGCCAGAGTCTTTCGATTTTCATAAACTCAAGGACTATCTTCTTTTATTTCCTCGGAATCGCTGCAATTTGGGCTGCTAATGAATCTGTTTGGCATACTTTCATCTCAATTAGGATATACCTCGAGTACACAGGGTCAGATGCAGGAGCTGGTATACTTCGTTCTGCAGTTTTTGCAAGTGCGCTTCTCTGGCAATTACTAGTCATCAAATTCATTGACCGTTTCAAAAGGCCACACCTCTGGGTCTTTTTATCGACAGTCGTGAGTAATGCAATGTTCTTCGCCATGATTATGGTTTACTACCAATTTGTTCCACCGACAGGAGTTGATTTGCTTCCTGTAATTGGGATCATCTTGCTCTACCAAATACCTGCGTCTTGGGAGAGTCTTCAAGGAACATTGCAGCAACGTATCAACTTGGACCTTATTCCCGATGAGCACAGAAACTCTCTCTATTCACTATTACCAACCTTGGCTCGAATCTTTGGTATCCCATTTGTGATGATTACAGGTTACGTGACAGATATTGGAGGTTTTGTAGGGAGCTTCTACTGGCTTATTGCAGTCAGTTTCATTGGGTCTATACTATTAGGAATCGGATTACTATTTGGGGCTGATTCAAAAACCCAACCCTCTCCAGATGAAGTATCTCCTGAAAGCGATTAACTTCCAGTAGTGATTGCTTTCTTTTGTTCCATAATGCAAATGCCTCTACCTATCGCTCAGCACAATTTTTACAGATTGTGTAGAGGTCCAACCACTGTCCAACTGGTCTCTCTCCGATTTTCTCTGCAATCTCTGTCCATCTATCCTTCAGAATCATGGACTTGTAAAACGGTTCAAAAAACTAATTACAATCCGCGACGTTACCTAGACGGTAAAATAGAGGGATGTGGAATCATGACAAAGGATAAAAAAATGACAACTGCATCAGGAGTTCCTGTGGCAGACAATCAAAATTCTCTCACTGCAGGAGAGAGAGGTCCAGTTTTACTGCAAGACTTTCATCTTATAGAGAAACTAGCCCATTTTAATCGAGAGCGTATACCCGAGAGAGTGGTACACGCTAAAGGTGCAGGTGCCTTTGGTACCCTGACTATAACACATGACATAACCAAATATACCAAGGCTAAGGTATTCTCGAAAGTTGGAAAGAAGACAGACCTCCTCCTTCGATGTTCAACTGTAGCGGGTGAGAAGGGATCAGCGGACACTGTCCGTGATGTTCGAGGCTTTGCAATCAAGTTCTATACTGAGGAAGGTAACTGGGATCTTGTTGGGAATAACACTCCCGTCTTCTTCATTCGAGACCCCTTGAAGTTTCCTGATTTCATCCACACACAGAAACGAGTACCGCAGACAAATCTCAAGTCGAATGAGATCCAGTGGGATTTCTGGTCCCTGGTACCGGAGTCTTTGCATCAAGTAACAATCCTCTTCTCAGACAGAGGAACACCAAAGGGATATGCCCATGTCAACGGTTATGGGAGCCATACCTACAGCTTCATCAATGACAAGGATGAACGATTCTGGGTCAAATTTCATTTCAAAACAGCTCAAGGAATAGAGAACTTCTCTGCTGAGGAAGCAGCTCGCTTGACTGCTGAAGACCCTGATTGGGCTACGAGAGACCTCTTTGAACGCATCGAACGAGGCGATTATCCCAAGTGGAATTTCAAAGTACAGATTATGCCCGAGAAGGATGCCGAGAACTACCGATGGAATCCATTCGATTTAACAAAAGTATGGCCTCATGAAGACTACCCATTGATTGACGTAGGAGTTATGGAATTAAATCGTAACCCTACCAATTACTTCACAGATATTGAACAGGCTGCTTTTGCTCCATCCAATATTGTCCCTGGAATCTCGTTTTCACCAGATAAAATGCTTCAAGCACGTATCTTTTCGTATGCAGATGCACATAGATACAGACTTGGTGTAAATCACCAGCAACTCCCGGTGAATCAAGCGAAACATGCCGAGGTCCATAATAACCAACGTGATGGATTCATGAGATACGGCGATAATGAAGGTCCAGTGTTTAACTACGAACCTGATAGTTTTGGCGGACCGAAGGCTGATCCTGCTTATCGTGAGCCACCTTTGAAAATCTCAGGTGATGCTGATAGATACGACCAGCCCAGAGGAGTAGATGATGACTATATACAACCTGGTAACCTTTTCCGTCTTATGTCAAAGGAGGAACAGGAACGACTAATGGATAACATCGCTGGGCCATTGGGTACCGTTTCAAAGGAAATACAGAAGCGGATGGTTGAGCATTTCACAAAAGCTGCTTCAGAATATGGAAAGGGTATCAAAGAAAGAATAGGTCTTTAGAACGAAAAAGAAATGGCGGCGTAAGCGCCGCCCTTTTTCAAATATTATCACTCACTAGGACTTCCATCTTTCGTGAAATCCTGAATGCCTGATATAATGCGATACTAGCAGGCGCAATAGCGACAGTCGCAAGAAGAATCGGAAAGGTGGAATCACTTCTCTGACCAATATAGACCCATTCAAGAACTATATTGAAACTCACAGTCGTATCCTGGTCAATTCTACGAATTTCAATAGTGTGGCTAGATTCATCATTTATTGATATTCCAATGTGTGAATCGCTGAAAACATCTACTGTTGATAGATATGCGAAGAATTGGGAATCTGCTTGGGTGCGTATTCTAATGGGTTCTTCAAACATCAGTACTTCAATTCGAATCTCTGCAGAGTAGTACTCCTCTGGAAGATGCTCTAGAGCATCCAACGTAACCTCAGGGGTTTCTCCTGTGAGGCTGAATGAATATTCAAACGTTGATGTATCGGAGATATGTGCGACTGCAAAGCTTCTGTGTGCGTTGCCATAAATTAGCGGCATGGCCAGAATGGCGGTGATCGACACCAACATAATTATCGCAAGGGGGCCTTCATGTCTTTTCCATCGCCTTTGTCCTTGATATCTCTGACAATCGTTCTCAATTTTGAGCATCAGAAATAAT
>JARGGA010000245.1 GCA_029210805.1 Candidatus Thorarchaeota archaeon | reverse complement strand
TCCTAATAAAGCAGTTACATCAACGCAAGCATGGAAATTATCCACCATCACCTATCGCAGCAATCTTGTTTATCTTTTAGTTCATCCTCACGAATCTCATGAACCTTATGTGTTTCCGATTCGCCAATGATCACATTTCGAATCGACACTGCAAGAGGTTCAACATCCTCTGGGTCGTAATTTGAAAGAACGATAATTGTGTAACCTGCTTTGAAGAATTTCAGATAAAGTGCTGTTAGGCCAGGTGCACCACCAGCAAGACCAATTGCACTTGGGAGTGATTTAGGATCTGCATCCAATGGAAGAAGTGCCATCCTTGAGTGTTCAGCATCCAGCAGTTTGCTTTGAGTGAGTGCTTGATCAAAGCGCAGCCAATCACGAGCGGTCGTATGACCTCCTCCTGCTGAGCTTCCTCTAGTCCCAATAATGAAGTAGTTATTCCTCCTCTCATTAGAATGAGTGGTTCCGTTTGGCATTTCTCGAGTATAGCCTGTTGATAAATGTGGGATAGGCATGTCGAGTTCGTAATGGTCTGTGTGTTCCATCCCTGCTGGTCTGTAGATATGTTCACGTACCTAATCATAGTAGTCTTGACCCGATATTGCTTCAATGATTTTCCCGAGAACTACGTATCCCGCATTGCTGTACTGGTTCCCTTCACCAGGTTCAAACAGTAGAGGGTCATCAATAAAGAGCTCAACGAAATCATCGAGTTTTCTCAAATTTCCTATTGCTTTGGGAAATTTCTCATTGAAGTAATCTCCCATGCCAGATGTGAAAGATATGAGGTGTCTTATCTTGACCCTAGATGCTATGTTCTTGCTAAATTCAGGTAGATGCTTTCCTACAAGATCATCCAATCGCAAGAGATTCTTCTGTTTGAGCTGTAAGATCGCTATTTTCGTAATGAACTTATTTAGCGAACCCACATTGAATATTGTGTCATAGTGTTCGGGACATTGAATCTTTTGCATGCCAATCCATATGCTTTCTCAAGGATGATTTTGTCATCTTTTGTTACAAGAACCGCTCCCGAAAACTTGTCTTCACCAACCATGTCCTCGATCTGTGCTTGGATCCTCTTTGCTTTTACATCTTGCATTTTACAATCACCAAATCATTTCGATGTTATCGAAATACAACGATGACGTCGAACTTAAAAGGTCTCTTACTTTAGCAATTTATGAACATACTAACTAGAGGTTGCGATGAATGACCCTTCCAGAACTCCTCTCTGATTCCGTAAGAGCTCGAATCTACATTGAAGTGCTGCTTAAGAAAGAAGCAACGGCTCAACAGCTCATGGAAGTCACAAGTGTCAACCGAAGTACCATGTCCCATCATCTTTCGCGGTTTGTCAGCGAAAAGGTATTGCGAGTGCGAGTCGGCTCTGAGAAGTATCATCGTTCGATCAAATATTATAGTATCAATCCTGATTTCTCAGAAGAGGTGATTCTTGACCCGAGCAAAGACCCTGATGGAATGAAAAAAAGAGCTTTCCTGGAATCTTCGGCAGCTCATCTGCAGGTCATTTCGAATCTTATGTTAGAGCGGGTTAAAACGCCAAGGAAGAAGGGTGCGGTGACGTTTACCTTCAGCTTTCTTTCTGATGCGGACGCGAGCATTTGGATGGAAGAATATCAATTGTTTCAGAAAAGCATTCAAACAAGAATTGGCAAGAGATCTGAAGATGCCTCTGAGTGCACATATTCATACATTGCTTTCGGAGGATTAACTCCAACCGGATGATCTACTGCAGTGTCCAACCCTTCTGGATTTTTCCATCCCTGAATTCCAAAGTCCAATGGACTTCAGTTCCTACAACATCCGCATTGGAACATTCAGTACATCGTTCAATATAGGTTCTGTAGTTTTTATGCGCAACCTGGTGAACAATCTCCGTCTTGAGATTAGTTAGTGGACCAAACATTGAATCCCTGTATGCGGTTCGAAGTTCTTCCTTTCCTTCGATTTTTCTTCCAGTCACAAGAAATTCTACACTCGCATCATCTGCCCAGGTTTCCATGAATGCGTCTAGATCAAGTGAATGAGATGCGTCAAAATGTTTCTTCATCAGCTCATCAATTTCTTTATTCTCCATTTTTGCTCCCTCTCACATTCAAAAGAAGAATGTGACATGCCTATACTTACGGTTTTATTTGAATCTAGACGATTACGAGCTTATTCACAGTATAGGGCTGATTAGATTAGATGGATGTTCTATCTTACTCAATAGTGATTACATATTACATTAGCATATAATATTTAAGTATCATATATCATATTCATAGTGACCTTGAGAGGTGTTTATGAATGAATGACGCGTCATATATCTACAAAGTCTGCGTTGTAGGCAATGGCGGAGTAGGCAAGACTAGCGCGGTGCGTCGATATTCAGAAGGTGTATTTACTGAGGAATATCAAGTCACAGTAGGAGTTCAACATTCTACTCAGACAATACAGATTGATGGGTCTGATGGCCTTACAAATGTGAAGATTATTTGCTGGGATCTAGGCGGCCAGGACAAATTCAAATTCGTTCGTCCAATGTTCTACCGCTCAGCACGAGGGCTAGTGCTAATGTTTGATGTAACGAGTCGTGCCTCGTTCGAAGCACTTCCAAAATGGATTAAAGAGGCTGAGGATGGGATTGGCAGTGGTGTGCCAATGGTTCTTGCTGCGAATAAATTCGACTTGCCTGATCATGAAGTAAGTCTTGACGAGCTTCAGGAATTCGCTCAGCAGATTGGGGCGGAATATGTTGTAACATCTGTGAAGACTGGAGATAATGTCAACAACATGTTCAAAATGCTTGGTACTGTTGTTTATGAAGCACGAACTCTTGAAGTGGCGACATCATCTGCCAATAGTTCTGTTAGGCGAGCAGCCATCTGAGATATTTGTTCGACTTAAGCTTATTACATTAGTTTTCTCCTGCTACATGTCGCACACGGAGGCTCCACCTTGAGAAGACTCGTTGTTATCTTATTGGCATTCACCTTGCTATTTTGTACTATCCCCACCACAGTTACAGCCGCAACCGATTAGGGTCTAGAATGGGGTGCAGCAACTGGTGATCGATACTACTACAACTTCAACTATTGGGTTGATCAGGAAAGTACTCCAACATACACGGATGAAGAGTTCTACATTGAAGTAAACACTACTGACCCTCCAATACCTGATTCTTTGGACTCATGGGAGTCTATGCCTTTCGTTCCTCACATAGAAGCTTGGGCGAATGGAAGCGAAGCTGAGTTAGTTCGATTTGTTTCAATTTATGCTTGGTCCATTTTGGTTCCAATAGGCAATTGGTCATTACTCTCTTCAATAACAGAGAACCGGACCTCGATTCTTTTCTACGGACTCTTGGGAATAACTATTGAATCTCATGTGGTAATTGATGATTGGTTTAGATGGGGATTCCGGTACACTTTCACGAGTGACGAATGGGACTATGAGATTCAATCTGTATTCACAAAAACAAACGGTGCTCTGGCTTCATTTTCTTTGATTGCCTACACACACTCCACTGGAGATCTTTTTGGTGTTATTACCGCTGTTAGAGATGGAGTACCTCCATTTTCTTTCCATCCATCTGACCAGGTCATCGAGTTAGGAGATGATGGAAATCAGATTAGTTGGGAAGTGTACGATAATAGTGAATCAAGCTACGTTGTTTTCAGAAATGATTCTAGTGTTCTAAGTGGAACATGGTCTGGTGGTTCTTCATTAGTTACTGTTTCACTTGATGGATTGGAATTTGGGACATACGAATATCGTTTGGAATTAATGGATGCCGGTGGCAATACTACCGAAGACATAGTGATTGTGTATGTGTTAGACACGATTCCTCCAAATATCACCTCGCCCGATGACGTATCTTATGAAGAGGGACTCACTGGTAATGTTATTACATGGAGCCCTGATGACTTGAACCCCAGCAACTATTCGCTATTCCTTGATGGCACTGAGTTAGAAACTGGTGATTGGGATGGTGGACCTATTACTATCTCTATTGATTGACTGGCTATTGGGACACACACATATTCCATCATTGTTCGAGATGCGGCTGGAAACTCAGTGCAGGATGAAGTTGTTGTCAATGTAAGAATATCCACAATGACACTTTCACTTCTCGGTGTTGGAGGTGTAATCATTATCGGAGCTGCAGTCGCTGTAAACAGAAGGAGATCCGGTGGAAGTTATGAACCCTCTCAGTTTGACTTTCATTATTAGGGATGCCGAAAAATTCAGTTTGTAAAAATACGCAAACGCAGAAAATCAAGAGATGTTAGCTTTCAATGGCTCTTACTCCAATTAGGTTCGGGTTTATCTTTGTACACCCACAGAAGAAACCCTTTCCAATTTCTCAATAGAGCTGGGATGAACTCAGATGAATATCTCTTCGCTGGAGTAAATTCAACCTGCCACGTAGAAAGGACTAGTAGTGGAAATTGGTTTTCATCTGATAACGTAATTGTTTTCTCATCAGGAATCTCAATTTTCTCTCTTATCCAAATACGCTACTGTTCAGGTGTTCGAGGGTACTCTACCATTTTGATCACCTTAGTCTTCATCAGTGAATGCTACCACGTACAGATTCTTGGTATCAGGATTCACAATGCATATGAGATTGTCCCAAGCTATCTGAAAGAACCATCTTGATATTTTCTCCAACTCTGACAATGTCTTAATATTCACTGCATATGATTTGGTTTCTTGATTGCTGTAGACATAATCTACTACACAAAAAACCAGTAAATCCGACGATTGACCTCTGAATCGTTTTTTGAAATCATTCTCCAAAGCAATCGCTTCTTCGAATGAGCGTTTCTTAGAGTATGCTCCTCCACTCCGTAGGATGGATACAAGACCATCTATCTCATCAGATGGTTTTCGAAAAGGAAACTTTCTGAAGTCCCAATCCGATTTCCATATGGGGTGTACAAACTCAGCGAATGTATCAAAGAACATCCTGTAGTTCTCTTCATTCTCAAAGAATTCTCGATTTGGGCTGATATCGGACTCGATAAGGTATTGTCCTGATTTGACAAGAACCAAACCATCTAAGATTTTGACCAATTCTTGAAAGGTTTCATCTGGTTCAATCTTCTTGAACTCCAGCTTCACGTTCTCATGCCTCATCTACTTCCTCTTGATATCTACTTAGGAGAATTACTCCTACTACTCCACAAGCGAGACCTATTGCGTAGAATAGAAAGTTGGTCATGACTTGATTGAAAATGATAGTTCCTCCAAAAATCACTGCAAACATGCTTACTGTTCCTACAATTCCATTGAACCTGGCTGCAGGATTTCTTTGCAAACCTATCGAAACTCCATATACTCCTGCTACAACGGTGAATATACCCATCAGAACTAGTGGGATGAAACCATTGATGAATCCCTGAATAATATCAGCTCCACTAAACAAAGCTAGAGTGAACCATTGGGTGAAAATTGAAG
>JARGGA010000244.1 GCA_029210805.1 Candidatus Thorarchaeota archaeon | reverse complement strand
CTCATGGCATTACGCAGCTCAAAATCCAACTCCTCACGGGCTTTGCCAATCTTTTTTAGAGATTCTGCATCAAGCTGTGAGATCTGTTCTTCAGTAAGCGGTTGACCTTCTAAAACCGGAACCACTAGCAAACCGCTAGGCGAGCTTCTTAGCATGAATCCTTTAGACTGGGCAAGTTTATTCAATTGAGTAAACAGCTCATCTCGCTCGATTTCCATCGCTTTTGTAGTTGCTTGCCTTCGAGCAATATAGTCCTCGCTCTCAAAAATCTCCGGAAGAACCTTCTTTGCAGCCTCAACTAGATCAGCTATATCACTCTTCAGTTGTTTAGCCCAGCCTGGTGATAATCGAATTGCATTGGGCGCGGATGAGTCCTGAAAATTATACACATAGCACCAGTCGGGAGGAACTGGTTTTTTAGCGGCGATGTCTTCTAGATATGCTGTAACAGTCGTTACCTTTCCAGTACCTGGCGCACCTGCCGCATAAATATTGAATCCTTTCTCGCTGATTCCTAATCCAAAACTAAGCGCCTTTAGCGCTCGCTCTTGTCCAATGATATCGTCAATTGGTGAAAGGTCCTCCGTGGTTTTGCATTTTATAATTGCAGGATCACAAAATTTCCGGTACTTCTCAACAGAGAGTTCTTTGGGCATAGTGGCTCATCCTCCCATTTCATATATTGTTTAAGATTGTTAAGGCTATCTCTTGTGGCTTTTGTTTTCTTACGTTCAGCAGCAATCTATATACTGTTTTGAGGATAGCCGAATCAGATTTGGTGCCCAAAATGAATGAAATCCTCATCAAAGACTTAGATTAGAAATCATCAATTCCTACGCAAATTGTTCTCTTTGTCATTGTGACATTAGTTGGACTTGTTGTCTACAACCTAGCTGGATACAATTACTTCATGGACTCAAATACCAGATTGATTTTCAAAATTGCTACACCTATGCTTTTGCTTATCTCCACTTGGGTTATTCACAAAACTGGAGATATCATATATCGGAACATTGCATTCGCGTTTTTCGCGGTTTCGCTCGGATTTTTAGTCACATACTTCTTGGGTCGCTGGGCATCGTTAATCCCAGGAATCGTTCTAGAATCAGTGGAAGGGTGGGCAGTATCTAAATTCGCAGAAGTCGTTCCGATAGTAGCTACAGTTATCGTTTTGGCAATAGTGTTTGGAGAGAGCTTGAAAGAACCCTACCTTGTGGGAGGCAACCTGAGAAAATCACTCAGTCTTGGATTAGCAGTTTTGCCACTTAGTTTCATTCAATACTTTGTGATGGGAGGTCTTTCAGTTAATGTTGCTGGCGAAGTACTAATTGGCTGGATTCCATGGCTTTTGCTCTTTTCTTTCTCAAACGCATTTATGGAAGAACTCATTTTTCGTGGTTTATTCTTAAAGAAACTGATAGAGGTGTTTGGTGAGAGAGGCGCATTGCTGCAAATCTCTTTTGGGTTCGCGATATTTCACGCGGCGATCCTCCCGTTCATGGGCTTGGAGATGGTCGTCGTTTTCTTGATATTCATGTTCTTTGCAGGATACTCTTGGGGATATGTAGTTCAACAATCGGGCAGTATCTGGGGAGCAGCGCTTGCTCATGCAATTGCTGACATTCTCTTTGTTATAGTGGCTTTTGGGATAATCTGAATAGGATATACGTTGCTGGGTCGACATTTTGCCGACCCAGTTGGACCTTTTACTCCAAGCCAATTCTGGTTGTGAGTTTTATTAGAAGGAACATAATGAAAGCCATAATGATGAACGTTAGAAGATTCCCTGCAAAAAGGCCAATCATGATACCTGTTTCCGCGCCTTCTGTCAACGGGATATAGATATTTGCCCATGAATCTGCACTGGGTACGAACAATCCAATAACGGGCATAATTATATCGTATACAAAAGACTGAATCAGAGCACCAAGATAGATGGCAAGGATAAACGCTACTGCGAAGCCTATCACTCTGTACTTTTTAAGAAAAACTGTAAACTCTTCCATCATATTTTTGGGTTCAGGATCCGGTGGACTTGGAGTTAGAAGCTTTCTGATTTCCTTTAGCTCTTCGAGAATCATTTCGTCGTTTGACATGATATCACCTTTGAAGGGAATATTTGCACTACAGCAACTCAATGCATCCTATATGAGTTAACTTGTAGGGTTGCTTTTTGATTTGCAAAAACAATATGTTGCAAATGCCAGGAACCCAACATAAGTCAAAGATGCAAAAACAGTATACCATTCCGTAATGGGACCACCCACTACAAACTCCAAAAGAAGACTACTTAGCGATACACCAATACCTAACACACCGACCAATTTTGGAAATTCATTGTGCAAGATTAATCCGATGCTTAACACAATCAATGTGACGAAATTGATTATGAAGAATGTAGAAGAGGCAGTCATATGTGGACTTCCTGAATCCTCTGAATATATGCCAATCATCACTAGAGCGATAGCTGAAGCAAGCCCAATGATCTGTCCAAGAATGAGAGTATACATCTGAATTCTTTTTTCAGACCACCAAATAGCCATACTAATGAAAAAGGGAATTAGAATAATCCCTGTTAGGATACAACCCCAGTTGTAGAAAAATGCGCCAAAAGGACTGTAGTCAAAGTTGCCCAGTCTACTCAGATAATTGGTCCAAGGAGCAAACGATTCAGGGTAGAATGCCCATGAAACCATGGTGAAGAGGCAATAGATGGATATCGTTATGATACCAAAGAGAGTTACAAGAGGTATGTTCCTATATGCTTTCATCTAGTTTTCCAACCCAGTCAAATACCGAGTGCTCATTGCAGAATAAGAATTCGTTGGTGCCAAAAGTGAAACGAATTGACCAAAATGCCAACACAAAAATATGCTGCTTAAAACAACCACCTGATAAGTCATAATTCACAGAATCCGCATGGAGATTGGTTGTCAATGAATCGAAGAAAGCTGAATATTCCTGCATTACTAGCGACATGTGTACTTCTAATTAGCACATTTCTTGGACCTGCTACAATAGTAAACACATCTTCTCATACGTTTGGTTCTCCATCATACTTTGCTCTTTCACAAGATGAGGTGTCTTCATCACTTGAAGCAGCATTGGTGTACGACTCAGAGTCTGATCGATTCATTCGCTATGGAGGATGGATTTCAGTAACGACATCTCCGGGATTCAGTAATGTTGTCGAGTTTAGTGACGAAACATGGTCCTATGATTTGAATGAAAATGAGTGGACAAACCAAACCACTTCTGTGAATCCAGGACCGAAAGCCGGTTGCGCGGCAGCCTATGACTCACAGTCAGATAGAATCATCATTTATGGAGGACGGGTATCTGAAACCTCAGCAATTCCGGAGGAACTCTATTCGGGAGATACATGGGCATACGACTACAATGCAAATAGCTGGACCAATATGTCACCTGCTAACGCTCCAGGAATTCGTTATGGAGCAGGAATGGTCTATGATTCAGAATCCGATGTGATTATTCTATTTGGAGGAATGAACTTTCCAAGCCTAAATGGGTATCATGTGCAGCAAACATGGGCATATGATTTTGAAACGAACACTTGGACCAATTTGGAACCAGCTGTTCAACCAATAGGACGCCACCATATGGGAATTACATATGATGTGGAATCTGATAGAGTCATAATGTTCGGAGGCTATGTTTCCAGTGCACTTGATCACGCTAACGGTGATACATGGGCATATGATTACAACTCGAATACTTGGGAATTAATGGAGCCTGATAGATTTCCATTGGGAAGATTCTACGGCTCTATGTCCTATGACAATATAACTGATGTGACCATACTTTATGGGGGCGCTTCTGAATTCGCAAATAATGCAGTTCTGGGAGAAACATGGTCATATGACTATAACAATGATGAATGGTTCAAAATGGAAGCAGATCCACATCCTCCAGCTCGGTGGCGTCAAGCCAGTGCATACGATACAAAAACTGGAATACATGTTATGATTGGTGGAAGTTACGGCGACATCTTTGGAGGTGAAGCTAGAGAGGATATTTGCTGGACGTATAATCATACCAATGACGAATGGACTAATCAAGACGGCAGTTTCGATCCCGATACTCCTGGACCACCTGAAAATCTCTTGGTGATTAACGAGGGGTATGGGATCTTTCTCACTTGGGAGATGCCTGTGAATGATACTGGCTATGCAATAAGTGGTTACAGAATCTATCGCGGAACAGGAGGGGATTTGGCACTACTAGCTGAAACAGACTCTGTTTTGATTTATCCAGATAATGATGTCATGCCAGGAGTAACTTACTACTATTCAATAACCGCGTTTACTCCTGCCGGCGAAGGGGAACCCTCTCAAGTTTTCGCGTACGCAAGTCCTGTATCTTTGCCAATTGTAGAGATTTCAATCGGAATAGGAGTATCCTTAATTCTCATAGTGGCAGCTATCAGGTGGAAGCGGCAAAGGTATTTCCGTGCAAGCTAGTTTCTAAATAATAAGCTGTGATAATTCTCGTGGATATTTGGTAAGAACATCAATTCCATCATCTGTCACTACAAACGTGTCGCTGTGTCTAAATCCGCCTAGACCCTTTTCGTAAATTCCAGGTTCACAAGAAAATATCATTCCTGGTTTTAGAATGTCCTCAGAGCCTATATCCAAAAATGGTCGTTCATGTCCTTCCATTCCAAGTGCATGGCCTGTGTGATGCCGAACTAAGTGAAATACACCTTTGTCCTTGAAAGCTTGACGGGCAGCTTTGTCTACAGCAGAACAGGGGACATCAGGACCTGCTGCTTCTAGGGCTGCATCCTGTGCAGCCATCATGGCATCAAAGAGAGTCTTCTGCCTTTCTGTGGGCTCGCCCATGAACATTGTTCGCTCAAGCTCAGATTGGACACCGTACACATTCGAAGAAGCCCCTGTTACTAATGTGTCACCCCTATTGAAAACCAGTCCCTTTGACAATGCATGTGGAAAGTATGAGTTCGGACCAATTTGTCCACGGTAGACCGCTATCGCAGGGAACATGGAAAATCCGATTGGTTGGTATGCATCACCAAGTTCGTTTACCATATCGGAGGACCCTTGAGTACTGGCTCTAAGAGTGACATCAATTTCATTCGCCCCTACCTCGGTATATTCCTGCAAATACTTGTGAGCTCGGTCAGCCCATATTGATGACTCTGCCATTAGTTCGATTTCTTCTGGATCCTTAATGACCCTCATATCCATGACGAGATCAGAGAAGAGTGTGAATGATACTCCAGTGACTTCATCAAATTTAGGTCCTTTGTAACCCCAGTATCCAGACGCCCCCGGAGCTTCTGCTGCCACTCTACTTGTTGTTATCTTCAGGTCATTCATCAAAGCTTCAGCAAAATGCCTCATTGGATGCGTTTCATCAGGATACTCGAAGTATGAGAACACACTTGAAACAAATGGAACTTGATGCTCGACATGGTCGATTTCTA
>JARGGA010000243.1 GCA_029210805.1 Candidatus Thorarchaeota archaeon | reverse complement strand
TGCCAATTATATCAATTGGCTTTCCTGAAATGTATACCTCAGCAAAACTATCATTGCATCCAAGATACTTAGAGGATGTATCCTTCCAGAATATATGTTGAGGAATATTATTCATTACTAGTTTAAGCATGTTCTGAGAAGCTTTCAACTCAATCTGTGCCGCTCGCTTTTCTGTAATGTCTTCTCCTGAACTAATCGTTCCAATTGTGCGTCCATTGGCATCCATTAAACGGGTTGTATGCCACGAGATGAGACGTTCGTTTCCACTCTTTGTTTGTAGATGTCTTTCTAGATTCTCAATACGTTTAGATTCCCCTTTAATGAGTTCACCAAATGCCTTTCTAACCTCTTCTCTAACTCTCTGAGGAATTAGGTCAAACCATGATGTGCCTAGGAGTTCTTCTTGCGAATATCCTAGCACTTCGGTACCCTTCTTATTCAGCAAGGTGATTCTTCCTTCAGTATCAAGAGCTAGGAACATTACTCCTGCCATCTCCAGATAGGTTTCTGCTCTATCACGTTCTTTCTTTACTGCATTTTCAGCAATCTTCTGTTCAGTGATATCCGTGATTGTCGCAATTGTCGAAGGTTTTCCTTGATAGTCGATTACGCTTCCTCTAATTCGTAAGGAAACAGATTGCCCATTTTTGTGCAACGCATGAATTTCATATTCTGAGGGAATGGTTTCTCCTGATAGTCTGCGTTTGTATCGATTTGCAACTATTAGTCTATCTTCAGCTGCTATCAAATCTATCATGAGCATACCTTGGATATCATCCACAGTATATCCGACAATCGCCGCAAGAGCATCATTTGTGAAAACAATTCTGCCTTCTTGAAGGATTACAATACCATATTGCATATTTTCAACGAGGGTTCGGTACTTCTCCTCGCTCTCTTCAAGGGCTCGTGCAGATTCTTTCCGTGATGATATATCCCGAATAATGCTCTGGATATGGAGGGGGTTGTTCTCTTCATCGCGAATAAGAGAGATGTTTATTTCAGCAGGAACTTCACTTCCATCCTTTCTTCTGAATTTTCGCTCGTATATTGGAAGTGTCTTGCCTTCTAGCAAATCTCTCAGTCTTTGTTTGCTATCTTGTTTTTCCTCTTCTGCAACCGTGAATTCAGAAGTTGTGTTGAGTAATTCTTCTCTGGAATATCCTAGTAATTCTTCAAATCTCTTGTTGAAATCGAGGTGTCTTCCTTCCAAATCAAGAATAACCACGGCGTCATTGCTCTCTTCAAAAAGAGATCTGAATCTTCTTTCTGAAACCTCACGCGCTCTTTCTGCCTTTCTTCTATTTGTTACATCCTGGATGAACGCACAAAGCGCATATCCCCTTGAGGTCTTAATCGGTGCCGAGAATTGCTGTATTATCCCCATCTCACCTGAACCCATCTGAACATTAGCTTCTGCTACCTGCCCTAGCCAAGGAGCGATTCCAGTTTCGAAGTATGCTGACATCGATCCTTTGAGTCGTTCATAGCTTTCCTGCGTTTTCTTCTCTGCTGGAAAAAGGTCATATTGTACGTCCCAGAGCTTTTGCCCCAGTGCCTTTTCTCTTGCGATTCCGAACATGTCTTCCTGCGCTTTATTCCATTCGATGATATTTCCAGTTTCATCCGAGAGTATTATCCCTTCGAGTGTTGTGTTAAAGAGGCTTCGCAGCTTTGCTTCACTATCACGAAGACGGTCTTCAGCTTCTTTCTGGTCTGTGATGTCGTTAGCGGTCAAAATGGCCAAGCTCACTTCATCATTAGTAATTGCTGGGCCAAGACGCATACGGAACCACTTTTCAGATGAATCCTTGAATAAAAACTCCGTAGGTGCCTTACTATCAAAAACGAAGTTGACCTTCTCACGTAGGATATTGTGAAATTCCTTTGGCATGAACTCGTAGATGCTTCTTCCGATAGATGATTCTCTGGGCCCAAAGGCATCTCTATTTATCTCTTGTATAATACCGTCTCTATTAGCTGCGACTATTAGAGTCGGAGCACTATGTAAAATAGTGCGGCATACTTCTTGCTCCGCTAAATCATCCATAGCCTATACACCCCACGCAGAGTTCACTTGCGTTAGCAGATTTTTTCTGAAAAATAGCATATATAATAATGTGGACCTGACCAAATGATCTTTTTGTCAATTCATTTCCTCATCACAAACCTAAAAGGGAACCCTCTTGGGCGTTCACCTTGTTCAGCAAATCAATTTGGACTACGATTGGCTTCGGATATGTGAGGCGACTAACACTGGTAATTGACACACAAGATGAACAACCAAGGCACAGGATTCAGTTGAAGAAGGTTGGAGTGAAGAATCTCAAGACCTTCATCATAACTGAGAAAGGTGGTTTCAGACATCACATTATTCCTACGGTTGAGATGACAATTGATCTTCCGGCCAAGTTCAAAGGGATTCACATGTCTCGTCTAGTGGAATCTATGACTGAAGTCATCAGTGATGAGTTCAGTGTTCAACACTCCATCGAAGACATTCAAATACACATACTGGAAGCGTTGCAGAAAAAACATGCATTTCAACGTGGCGAGATTAAGTTCGATTTCGAGTTTGGCTACACCAGTAAGACGCCTGTATCGAACAAGCGAACTTGGGAAGTCTGCGACATATCCGCGACTACAATTATGGAAAACAGCTGTTCAAATGTACATGATGTATCCGTTAAGGTCACCGGGAATACAGTATGCCCTCACTGCTTGGCCAATAATGGAGGTCTTACACATATGCAACGCGCAATTGGGATTCTGCGGGTTGTTGGCTCAACTGACCAAATTCCTTCATATGGCTCAATGATTGAAGTCATCGAAAATTCATTTTCAAGTAAGACCTATTCTTTGCTCAAGCTTGAGGATGAAGTGCATGTAACAAAACAGATGCACGAGAATCCCCTCTTTGTGGAAGATGTTTGTAGAAATGTCCTCCAGCATGCAAATGATGCTTACGAGGATAGACAACTTGAGATGTATGCAGGAGTTAGATCGCTTGAGAGCATTCACAAACATGATGTAATCGCAGAAGGCCGAATTGTTACTAACGGTATGTAGTCTTATATGAATCTACAGTTTTTTAAATTTAGTATGTTTTTTTCGAAACTGTTCATATACATAATCTATTTAACTTAAATATAATACAAAGAATAGCTGTTATAGAGGTTGTTTCCTGGTTGAAACGCTTGACCGCCTTTGAGGGAAACGGAATGAGAAGGAATCTGTGTATACTCGTAGTGTTAATACTATTCTTAGTGGGTATACTTCCAACTCTACTAATTCCTTCTCACTCTAATACTGAAGACGCATTTGAAACTTATCAATCAAATCATACTCTTTGGAACCCTATCGATGATTCAACGACTATTCTATCTGATGATCAAAAAACCGGTATTATCGAACCACTGGTAGTTGAACAACGTGGTTATGTTTCGACCGGGACTGCATCAGTAAGAAACGATTTGACTCTCAACATTGAAGACAGCCTTCCAATTGATGCAACTCACTCTTGGATTGGAAGTGTGGCTTCAGCTGAAATCTATGATTTGGAGAAACTTTATGCCCTGAACGGAACTTTCGACGATGGCGTTCCGGGAGTGAATGTCAACCCAAATGGCAGTGTTGTTTACTATCCTCTGGGATGGACCTCAAATAGTACGAATACTGGAACGTATCCTTATGATATTCTGAAATCCTCGTACTATTCATCTGACAGTCAATATGTCCAGGTTGAGAGTGTGGGAGGAAAGGTAGGACAGGATAGTTATGGACATGCTGCTGGAAATAGTGTAGTCTGGACCCAGATAATACAAAACAGTCCCTATACTGAGGATTTTGTGCTCAACTTTGATTACCTCTATCTTCGAGGACCGTTGGATGGTCCAACGGGTACTGAACTAATAGGTAATTGTAGCCTAGCTCTGTTTATTGATGGCCTGAATGTCTGGAATATGAGTCTTCTGCTTCTCTCGCAAAAAGAAGTATGGTATAACACAGGAAATATTCCTATTCATTTTAACGAAGTTCCAAGTGTCTTTACACTGGGAATTGGACTCATAATTAACGAATCACTAGTTCTTGATTATGTACATGATGATTATGATGGCGATGGCTACATTGATGACATTGAAGATTGTGCATACATTACTGCCTATTTGGATGATGTATCCTTCATGGCTCTGACTCCTCCAACTCCCGAATCGATTGAGATGACTTTCAATGCCGGCGCTGGATTCGCGACAATAGCAGGCACTTCCGGTAGTGGGACTGCAGCGGTATCCAACAGCAGCTACTGGGATGCCGATACATTGGATATTTCCTTCACATCCAACACAACTATTAGCTTCACTTATGACGTGAGTCTCTTATGCCACAGATTCTCCAACTCAACTTGGACAAATGAAATTTCAAGTGAAGGATCTGCATACCAAATTGTATGTGGTGGAATTTCTCAGGTTGAAACTTTCGCATATATTGGCTCTGCAGCAGAATACACCAATAATTCACTAACTCTTGGCTTTCCATGTGACTGGGATAATATCACCGTATATGATCCATTTCTAACCGATTCTACAAAAGATTGCCTAGTTCAAACCAACAATGTTACAATTCCCGATTCCTTATTTTCAAGACTTGGTTGGTGGCGATTTGTAGCTGATACTCCAAATTATGTAAACAATTTACAAACTCAAATTTCCGGCCCATCTACTTTAGATTGGACAAATGAAACGATCTTCAGAAGTACAAATTATTCCCGAGTGACCCTTGAGATTGGTACCGATATGCAAGAACCCTCAAGTCTCTCTGATGTTGAGCTATTTTGGTATATGCCAAATGGTACTCTATGGTTCTCTGAAATTGTTAATTCCATGAGCGGTAACATTCTCAATAGCAGTTTCCTGACATTTGGATATGATAATACCACGGCCGGTCTTTGGAATGTAACAGTATTCTGGGAGAATGGGACTGAGCTTGCCTTCGATGTGATGAATTTTGAGATCCATCATCAAGCACAGTTAATCGCGGAGAATGTCATGATTGAAACTAACGTAGGCACAATAATTACTAACATGGTTCGGTATGTCGATATCGAAACTATGGCGTACATCATGGATGCAGGTTCGGATATTGTTGCTAATTGGTCTGCTTCAGTAATTACTTTTCTACCAAATCCAGTACACAATTGGTGGGAGGCTAATTTCAACACCTCATTAATTGGAGGCGGGTACTATTCAGTTAGAGTAAATGCATCTGGGACCTATTACGACGATGCATCAACCATGTTTGAGATACGCATTATATTAACCGATAACGAGCTTTCACTATCACAGAATACTGCATAAACGGAACTCAAACTCAACTATACTTCAGAATTCACCTATCGCGACAAATATGGAGTGGGCATAGATGACGCGGATGTGAATGTATCATTTACTGGACCCGCTAATGGATTATTATGGTTCGAA
>JARGGA010000242.1 GCA_029210805.1 Candidatus Thorarchaeota archaeon | reverse complement strand
GCAAAGCGATACATGCGAATCAGAGAAGAGAAATTAACTGAATTCTTCAAATTCGTTGGGCGAAAGCTTTCTGAGTTGCTTATTGACAATCTTGAGAATGTAGATGCAATCGTTCTAGGTGGAAATACGATTCGATGTCAGGAATTCCTCGAAAAGGGTGATATAGACTATAGAATTATGGATAAAATTGCTGACATAATCATACCAGTTAGTATTATTGATGAAACTGGATTGTATCAAGCCGTGAAAGAAGCGTCGCGTGTCCTCAAGGAAACTGAGATTTATGCTGAACGGCAAATGTGGGATGGTTTCATGGCTGATGTAATGAAAGGCATGGCCACTGTCACATATGGGACCACAGAGGTTCTTGAGGGGCTAAGGCAGGGACGTGTCGCCACACTGATGATTGTTGAAGACAATGCTGACCTTATTGATGATTTATATGACGAGATTTCTACATTCGGGACTGAGCTTATGATATTCTCAAGTCAAACTGAATCTGGTGCACAATTGAAGTCGTTTGGGGGAGTTGCTGCTCGACTGCGTTATTAGAATTCTATTTGAGCGTTTTCGGGATATCGGCCATTGTTTCGATATCAATGATCCAATCGTTTAACGATTCCCCGATTGATTGAATATACTTGAAGAGAACTTCCTGATATCTATGCAGATGTTCGTGCCGAAGATTGCTCTTCTTTTTCTTGAAATCCTTAACTCTCTTTGTAAGTCCATTGGACCACTTTCTAAGGGTCATCTGTGCCTTTCTATCATTAAGCACAATTCTAGCTGCTCCAGTCTTCTTTCGTAGCTCTATGATTCTTTCAATTGATTTCTGAATCATGATGGTGCCAGCAACTAGTTCTTTGAGGTCCGCTTTCGTGCTCTCGTCTCTTGAGGTGTAGTATACTTCTTTCAAATTCAGTTTGGCAATTCGAACTTGTGCCTCAAATTCTCGCAGCTCGTGCATGAGTCATGGGAATACGCGAGAGAAGATTACTCTTTTGCTAAACTACGGAGAACTCACATTTCTTATTTTTCGTAAAGGGACACGCTCGACAATTCTCTAAAGATGGGTTCGGCTTTGGTTTTCTCTCCTGATTCCAGACCTCGTCCAATCTGGCAAGGTGCTTCAACGTCTTTTTCTCATTGAACTTGGAATTGAACGATTTACCCTTCTCACAATGCAAACAATCGAGCCCTGACTGCTTCTTCAAACACTCAATTGCTTCATCCTGCAGACAGTAGATTGTGACAAGTTTGGTTGAGCTACATGAGAATCCTTTCTCTTTTAGTGCCAGAGTGTATAGAGATAATTGAAACATGTCCTCCTGCTTGAGCGCGTCTGGAAGTACACTCCGTGGAAATTTCCTCTCTATCACTGCCACAAGAATAGGACCTGTATCCCATCTTGCGACTGCGTGATCAAATCGACCGTTGTATCCATACGTCATGGATACGACATTCTCTTCGGAAAATAGATAGTTGTGTTTCGAATTTTTCTTTCCCGGTCCGTTTCGCACAAATGTGTTGAGATCAACTTTAGCCTGTCTTGCTTTGGTTAGATTCCGGTTTCCGACACTATCTCGTGAAAGTAAACATAAACCAAATATCCCTAGTAGAAATATAATGAGAAGCGCCGAGCTGAGATATGGATCCAGTTCATTCACCCCAATATCCATAGAATCCCCGCAAGTGCAATCATTATCACTAAGACCGCCTTGATTATTCTGTAATCTGAATTTCCTCTTACATCTGAATTACTAGCAATATTATGAAGTTTCGTTCCCTTTCGACTCCATTGAGAAGAGGTCGTTCCATGCTTCTTCTGCAGTAATAATCGATGTTCACAGATGAATTGTGTCCGAAGCTCGGATACCTGTCTATACTTCTTTAGAGGCAATTGCTCCTCATTTCGCATTGAAATATCACAATAGTACATGCATTAATGCCATTGAAAAAGGGCACCTTTCAGTTTAGCGTAGAATATTATCCCTTTTTTTCAATGAGGACAAACAAGAGAGCTTTATTTATTAGCGTCAACACCCTTGCCGTAACCGCTACGTGGCTTCCAAGAGAGGCCGTGGGGATTAGCTCAGGTGATTAGATGTCTGGGAACGACGATTATGAAGGGGCAACTGCCGGCCGCGTATTAGTTTTTGATGAAAGTGAATCTGTATCCTTCCCGAGCAGATTCATAAAAGCCATGGGAACCAATAGGGGGCTCATGGTACTTGTTCACAAGGACCGACTCATCAAAATATTCCCTCTTGAGAATGATGATGTGAGTTACCTTAGTCTTGAGATTGGAAAACTCACTAACGATTTTCTAACAAAGCTCTCACAGATCTTTAAGAAATGTGGACTTGTTGACCTTCTTTTCTCAACAGGAGTCTGTCTTAGAGGCACAAGATGCTTCTACGAGTGTTATTTCAACTCAAGTCAGTTGAGTACATCTGTAGACGACCTACAGAACTCTTTATCCACTTTAGATGGTGTCAAGAAGGTACTCGTTGAGAATGTAGTGTCTTAGGATAATTCCATATGAACACAAAGAGGAACCTCTTTAATCGGAGTGTTTCAGTGTCCATACATCATTATTGGAAGTGCCAAGAAATTGCAAGATGTTATACCAATTATAGCTGACCTTATTTTGCAGGGATATCTTGGTTTATTCATTGCATGCTTCCTGATTAACCTGCTACCTTTCGGCCCCTCCAACATGGTCATGGCCGGAATCGCTTCTCTATTACTTCCTGATATTAGCTGGATTCTGATTGGGATAATAGTTGCCTTATCTGCAGTTTTTGCAAAGCTAATACACTATGGCATCGTTCGAAGTTCGCGCACTGTTCTTTCTGAGGAGCGTGTAAGCAAACTTGACTGGGAGAAAAATCGTGTGGAGAAATGGGGCGCATTTGCGCTATTCTTTGCTGCTGCATCACCTTTTCCTGATGACCCAATAATTGTCTATGTGGCGTTGACCAAATATAGCATTGTCAAGCTTTCATTGAGCTACTATGCCGGGAAAGTAATTGTTACTCTTGCAGGGGCATTTCTTGGCTATGTTGTTGGAGGTCTCTTTGATTCTGTTCCTCTAATAATTGCTTCAATTGCTCTAACAGTTATGATTACCTTATACTTATTCTTTAAAGAACGCAATCCTGAAGATTTGCCTGAAGAGTCAGTTGTCATCGAGTGAATTATGACCATTAACTCACATTCTCTTGCTTCGCAAGTCTTAAGTGGCATGAACAAAATATCGAGATAATCTGGTGAAGAACATGCCCGGCATAAGTCTGATTGAAATTACCTGCGAGAAGTGCAAGAAAACCTATGAAGCCGATTCCATAGAGCATATTGATCTGTCAGAAGACCAGGAACTTATCAAGAATCTAAAAGCTGGAAAGGCAAATCGAGTACAGTGCCCAAAGTGCAAGAAGGTAATGTATCTGGACCGAAGTATAGTCATTAATTTTGAGCCCCAGAGTCTAATTGCCGTATATGATCCTCAGGCAAAAACTGACGAGAAGAAAGAGGAACTTAGACGAGAATACGATAACATAATCGCATTCAATGAAATACTTACAGAATTGGCTGAAGAAACTGAGTTCAAAGTCATTAGTAGCCTTGGCGAACTCAAGGTATTACTTGATGAATACGCCAAGGTCTACATGTAATTCATCTATATTCGTCTCTTTCCAAGGAGAAACTCTTCCACCCATCTTTCTGCTCTGTACATGTCTGTTGGTGTGGGTGGCATTTTGAATCCGTAGGCCGAGATTGATTCTAATGCTCCGCCAATGCCTCTTTTCATTGCCAATTTTGTTCCCCTGATAGCATCAACAAGAATGGGTCCCGCATTGGGTCCATCGGTCACTTCCATTCGAATATCGATTTTAATAGGCGCGCCTCCGAACTGTCTACCATGTATGTAGAAGAATGAATCTCTACTATTATCCATGAACGGTACATAATCTGAAGAACCTGCCACTAGGGGCGCATCATAAGGCAAATCCTGTCCAATAGCAGAGCTCTTCACTCCACGCTTTCTCATCCTTCCTCTATAATGCGAATCGAGAGATTCCGCTCCTCCACCAACATCAAGTTGGTAGCTCTTATCGACCCTAACACCTCTTGCAACCAGAAGCTGGAGTATGCTTCTATGGAGAACCGTTGAACCAAGTTGATCCTGAATGTCATCTCCTACAAGTGGTAGTCCTTTCTCTTCGAACTTTCGACTCCACTCTGGATCAGAAGCGATTGGGATTGGTGTTCCATTGATATATGCACACCCCGCATCCAATGCCGCCTGAGCGTAAAATTTGGTTGCCTCTTCAGCAGATCCAGGAATCAAGTTAAGTAATATTTCAGCGCCTGTGTCTTTCAGAACTTTAACTACATCAACAGAATCCTTCTCTGATACAGTAACCAGCGCTCTTAGCATATTATCTACGCCATCATGGAGCTCTCCTTTCTGCACCTTCAAACCTGTGCTTGGTACTTCAGCAAATCGCATAACGTTATTTGGTTCAGCAAAGATTGCTTCAGAGAGATCTCTATCCACTTTACTCTCAACCACATCAAATGCTGCAACAAATTGAATATCGCTAACATGGTATCCTGCAAAATCCGGATGTCCTAGACCGATGTTCTCTCCACTAGCTTTTGCATTCTTATAATGCTCAATCCCCTGTACTAATGCACTTGCGCAGTTTCCAATGCCAACAAGGGCTACCTTGATTCCATTCATTATAATTGCCTCAGGATAGGTCAAACTATCTTTCTAACTATTCTCTCAGCATATAATAGTGTCGATAATGACTGTGAATTTGTCTAGAATTCCATTTTTCCTAAATGTATCATTGTTAATCTGGATAAGTAAACTTAATTGGATTATTGCATATAGTATATGCGGGCGTCAGGTTGACACAGGTGCTCTGTATCGTGGTTCTGAAATTTCAGAATTAACGAATCTTTGCACATTGGTTCATTGGAATCATCCTATATTGGGAGATTCTACTCTCACAAAATGTTCAGAGGGAAACTGTGTGCGAATGAAAATGGGAGCTCTTACGTTCATCAAAAAGGGGTGGACCTCAAACCCAAAAACGGGTATTATGAGGTGTGTCACAGGCGCCCACCTTTTTCTATTACTATTCTTGAGAGAATACGCTATTCGATTGCTCTCTTCAAGAGATCTACTACATCGATGACATCAACATCGCTACCAGCAAGCTTAGCCCCCAATGCAAGATTGCTCTCGCAGAATGGACATGCTGTAACTACTTTTTTTGCCCCCGTTGCTTCTATTGCTTTAAACCGGTTGGCGGCAATCCTTTTCGAAAGGTCTGGGTCATAGGAACGAAGGCCTCCTCCTGCACCGCAACAGATGGCCGCATTCCTGTTGGGATTCATCTCAACTAAGCTAACACCCGGCACTGCTCTGATGATATCCCTCGGTTCTTCATAGATATCTAGTTCTCTGCCCATGTGACATGG
>JARGGA010000241.1 GCA_029210805.1 Candidatus Thorarchaeota archaeon | reverse complement strand
TTCTAGTGCTAATGATATCGCTCACTTTTCCGGTACTTGCTACATCAGCGAGGGTAAATGAACCAAGTTTTTACATTCCTGAAGTTGTACGTACCAAACTTGGCCAGGATGCAATGAGTATGCTGACTTCAGAAGAGAGGGAGATTGATGCAATCGTTACGTGTGAAAGAGATACTCGAATGGACTATCTTGGAAATGCTAAACAATACATTGGAAACTTCGATACAACCAGAAACTGGAATCGATTCAACATGTTTAGAGCCACATTGACCGCTGATCAGGTTGTAAATCTTGCAAAACAACCATTTGTTACAAGGATAGATAACAATACGCGTGAGCAAACACTGTGTGTGAACTATGCAAGGGCGTATACTCAAGTAAACTTACTACAATACTATGTTCCGAGCCTTGACGGAAATACCGATGGGAGTTCGACATCGTACACCAAGGATGACATCGTTATTGCCGTCTTAGACACCGGGATTGATACCAACCATTACGACCTTGATGGAGGGAAAGTAATAGGCTGGAAGGATTTCGCGGGCGACATCTACGGAGTAAAAAGGACGACACCATATGATGATAATGGACATGGGACTCATTGCGCGAGTGTTGCAGCGGGAACGGGAGATGCATCTTATTCTTATAGAGGCGTTGCTTTGCGTTCCGCACTTGTTGGAGTCAAAGTAATGGATTATTCAGGGAATATGGACAAGTCAACAGCAATAGATGGTCTGGATTGGGTAGGTGACAACCGAGATACGTATGGAATTAAGATTGCAAGTTGCTCATGGGGATTCTTTGATTATGGGGACTATGATTCAGTAGCTATCGCGGCAGATAGATTGGCATATTATGACAATGTGATTGTCTGTGTAGCTGCAGGAAATGAAGGAAGTTCAGGAATACGAACACCTGGAACAGCAAAGTGGGTCATTACAGTTGGCAGCGTTGTCGATCCTTCTGAAGGTGGTTGGTCACTTGCCTCCTATTCAGGCCGAGGGCCATGTGATGATGGCCGAATAAAGCCGGACATACTTGCACCAGGAACTAATATCAAGGCAGCCAAGCGGGGAACCTACAATCAGTATATTGACATGACGGGTACATCAATGGCAACGCCATTTGTTGCTGGGACTATAGCAATCCTATTGGATAAATACCCACTTCTAAGATATGATTATGATGCAGATTGTAATTCAGATATGAAACAGTTACTAATGGCCAGTGCAGTAGATGTTCCGGGCGATTCGGTTTCCGGTCTTGATAACAATTATGGAGCTGGAAGAATCGATGCATTGAATGAATATACTTTCATTGAAGGCGACGTGTCAACAAGTTCTTCTGATGCGCCTTTGGTTAGCAATTACCAAGATAAAACGACTTGGTGGTACAATCAGCCTCTTTGGTGTCGGGACAATGACTACAGATCAGACTGGTTCAAGGTCAATGTCTATTCTGGTTGGTTTGTATGGGCGATGGCATGGGGAGACCCTGACCTTCTATTGAAGGTGTACATATATGATAAATACCTCAATTTGAAAGCATCATCCACTGTGGGCAATGATAGAAATACAGGCTACACGGCGACATACAGCGGTGCGTACTACATCAGAGTGCAATCACAGCAATACACAGGAGATTACTACGACATCGAGATTGTTACCACTGCGTCATAGACTTTACAGATTCAGTACATATTTATACAGACCACTAAATGAAGTATTTTTCATAGAATAGGTGGTCTGTACCTTTTTTTAATCAAATGTACTTCCGGAATATGCGAATCGGATGGATGGGTTATGTCAGAGGATGATAACAAATTGATTAGTGAGCTTGGTGAAGTTGAGAACCAGCTCAAGGGGAATACATTACTCGTATACTGGTACATGCTTCGTTGTATGAAACCTCTCGGAGCTCGAGAGATTCAGAGAGCAGTACGATTGTCGAGTTCAAGCCTTGCTTTGCATCACTTAAATAAATTGATAGAATTGAAACTTGTAGGAAAGGATCAGTTCGGATCTTTTATAATTATAAAAGCTGTAAGACCGGGATTATTGGGATTCTTCATCGGAAGTGGAAGAATGTTTATCCCTCGGTTCGTTCTCTATGCGTTTTTCAACACAGGGCTCTTAATCTCATGCACCATCTTGTTCTCTTCTCGCTTGGATGCCGTTTCTATAATCCTACTGGCAAGTCTAGTTGTTACCACTCTTGTCTTTTGGTTTGAAACATTCAAAATGTGGAAAACACAGCCGCTCTAGAAGTTGCTCAGAGGTGCTCAGAAACTAGACTAAATAGATAATGGCGAGTACTATTCATGGAGAATAACACAATGAAGTTTAGAAAAGAAAACGGCTGCATTGGAGCAGTTCTTGTATTTCTTTTAGTTTTGGGTTTACTGGTTCCTATACTCGTGGTTAGTGTGACTGGTCTACCAACAAATCAAATGATGTTGGTGGGAGAGCCGATAGAGAATACAACTTTTTCGAGTATATCCTCTGATGCTCCGAACGAAGCAATGCTCCCTGGAGGAATAATTCACTCTGAAGAAAGTGGTGTGTACATGATTCGCAATACTTCAGATCTTACTACAGTAAATCAGTCAATCGCCATCGATTCCTTCCTTTCATTCTCTGACAATTTTTCATACAATTTTTCATACCTGACTAATCAGAACCTAACCATTGACTCAGGTTGGACGAGGTTGGATCCAACGGCATGGGTGTTTAGGTTCATTGGAAACGATGTAGATGTATATGCCAACATAAATCCATTCACTGGAAAGGTAGTTGAATTTCATAGCAGATGGCACGGTCCTTCGCCATATGTAAGAGAATACAATGGGACAAATCCAATGACTAAAGATGATATTGAAGAAAGCGCTTTATCGTTTCTCAATGATTTCGATTACTCGTTGAATCCAAATGCAAGATATATCGGTCCTGAGGTTGAGTATGATATTGGGTTTGTAAGTCACTATGTATATTCACTAAGATACTTCAATGTCATAAACGAAACGATAGTGTGGGGCAACGTAGTCACTTTACATCTGGATATCAAAACTGGAGAAATAGTAGACTTTTCATATAGTTGGACCTACATACCCTCCATCCCTATGCAGAATTCAATCAGCAGTCAGCTTGCAGAATCTTCTGCGGCAAACTACATCGCGGGGTTGAGTGAACCAACAGAAGCTCGAATTCAATCATCATCACTGATTTTTGGAAATGGTATCGGCGAAGACGGTGATGGTACCTATCGACTAGTATGGGCAGTTACCGTTGCCAGTGACACAATTGGTACAATTTTCGTAGACGCGATAAGTCAAGAGGTGATTTCGGTACAGCAAAATACTCTCACATCGAAAATTCTACAACCTCCTGCCTTTCAACTTCATTTGTTGGTAATCATTTCTCTGCCATCAGCTTCATTGGCGATTCTCGCATTCGTGGTATCTAGAAGAAGAATTTGGATAAGTAATAAACAGGAAGATGGACCAAATTAGCAGCTATTGAAATGGAGCGAGTTGATGTCCAATGACCCAGCCACAAAAGGAGATTTCATATGATAGCAATATGATTTCAACAATTCTGGAATCAATTTTCAGCTCAATTAGAACGGTGTACCTTACCGGGTCGTGGGCTAATCAAGAAGTAGATGATGAAAGCGATATCGATTTGATTGTGGTAGTTTCAGAAAAAACAGATAGAATTGACATGGAAGCGAAAGTAAAACAATTGTTTCACAACTCAAAGCTGAACAATCGAATAATTGATGCAATGATATACAGTGAGAATGAGTTTCAAGATGATTTCAATGGAATAAATCATTTCCAATTATGGTTATCAATAAGCAAAGGAGTATTGCTCTATGGAAGTGAAATCAAAGCCAAACTAAATATACAGAAAGTGCATCAGAGTATGGGATATTGGCTGAATCGATTATCTGAAACAGGGTTACTCATCGAATCTGGATCAAAGTATTCTAGATGTTGTTATGACTTGTATGCAGCATTAGTTTGGTTTTACTTTATCAATCGGTATATGACTACCAAAAAAGAGCAGACAGGTACTAAACGAGAGTTACTTGCAACTCACTTTGGTTCATGTGTAGTATCAGTTTCAGATGTCTACAACACCGTTGTCATGAAGTATCGTGAAACAAGGCAGAATATTGGACCTGTTGTGACATCAGTTAGAGACTCCAAGAAATCTAACGAAAGTGGGTTTCAGTGTCTAGGTAAGGCATGGAATTCAGTAAGCAAGTATTGCCAAAAGGTGTACAAAGAAACTACCGAGGAGTATTACTACTAGGATTGATTTGTTCTCTTTTCTAAACCTGTATTATCATGAATGTTGAAAGTTCATTGATTACTTCCTCATGGGTAGAGAAATATTCGGACCTGAGCATCTGCCGTTCAGGCAAGAGAAGCAGATGTAAGGGAGATTCAGTTTAAGGGATTTTCTGCTCCTTCTTTCTTCTTTTCCAGCATAGAGAGCAGTCCTATCACTGATCGCTTAGATTCGCTACTATTTCCTGCAGCTGTTTCGTAGTCATAGAAGTATGGATGATGGCAAGATCCATCTCTTTGCCTACAATCTCGCGCAAGCGGGTGAAATGATAATCATCCACTAGGATACCTGAACATCTGGCGGATAAGGTAGTCGCGAGATGGAGCGCATCTGAAGCATAGAGGTTGTATGAATCGATCAGTTGCCTTGCCTCACGGATATGATCCTTTGTTACCTCGAATTCAAGCAGTTGTTTTCGCGCCACCAACTCGTCAAGATGTGTATCAATGAAGAGCCTGAGATTCTCTCCCTCTTCTTGTGTAATCTCCTTCTGATTGATTCGTTTCCGGACTGCTCGATGCATCTCTAGATGGCTCCAGATTGAACTTGAGCAAGTAATCGCAGGTTGTTCGATGCAGTACTCGACAACATTGGACCCAGACTCACCGTAGAACATATTCCAGAGAGCTGATGCTTCCAGGTAGAGGTCAATCTTCTTCGTGGTCATCCTCAAGACCTCGTAGCTTCTTCTTGTGCTGTGTGAAGTAGCTTCTGACTTCCTCGCAGGTTCTCCACGGAAGTCGCTCAAGCTGCTCTTCACGCATCATTTCGTAGATTCCTGCCTTCAGAGCTTCACTAATAGACTGAAACCTACCTTCCTTGACCAATCGCTCCAAGAAAGCCTTCTCGTCTTCTGTCAATCTTACAGAGGAAACGCCCATATCAATCCCATTCTTGTGTTTACTGTAAACATGTCTGTATACGATGCCTATAAAATCTTGCGAGAAGAAGAATGATTCGTGATTCACATAGAAACGGAAAGCACATTTACATATGAGAATAATATCAACCACTATCAGATAAGTATGGAAAGGTGATGGTGCAGTGCGAGTCGATTATGACAAGGTAGCGGACTCTGTTTATTTCAAACTCAAAGGTGAGAAGGTGGCTGAGAGCATCGAGATATCAGAGGGTTGCCAACAGCTGCAAGAAACCT
>JARGGA010000240.1 GCA_029210805.1 Candidatus Thorarchaeota archaeon | reverse complement strand
GTGTTTGCTTCTTTGGAATTCATTCCAGTAATATCCAAACCAGTATGAAACTTGAACTCGCGTACATCATTGAGCTTCTCTGTGGTAAACTCTGTGCCTTTGGTGTCGACATCAACAACGATGAGTTTTCTAATACCTCCCATCTCTCGTTTCCAATCAACAACACACGTTGATCCTGGTCGTCCGATGCATGGATCCTCATCTAGATGGAAAGTATGAGCATGTCCATAACCAATGTAATCGTAACATGAAGGTAGCTCATCAAAAGGCGTTGGAATATCGTGGCTAAATAGAAAATTGAGATCATCCCCAGTCCTCATTTCAGATAGATGCCTGTCAAAAGCTCGTGCACGAGTCCAGGAAATCAGATGCATCAGAATTTTCTTGCCATCAATGTCAATGAAGATTTCCCGTTTATCACTCTCACCAGTTGAAATCAGTAATCCAGCATTCTCAAGCATCCAAATGGGACTCTGGGCATGTCGATATCCATATGGTACATCGTGATTTCCGTGGAGGACAACAATTGCCACCTTGTCCTGCAGTTCTTTAAGAAGGTTAACGACAAAGTTTTGATCATCATACGATGGAAAAGCAGAGTGAAAGAGGTCACCAGTGTGAACCAAGATATCCGGGGAGTATCGCATAGCCATATCAATTGCTTTCTTGAGACATTGGCGGGCATCTTCTTTTCGCTCGATCAATTGAAATAACGAAGAGCCCAAATGCGAGTCGGATATGTGTGCTATACGGACCATAGCGCTCTCTTTCTCCATGAAGGATGTTTGGTCTTCCAGATAATATGAATCAAGCTCGTTGCATACTAGCGTACTATTTGAATCATCGTGTCAATGGAAAAGCATCCATGTCGTATTCTTTAATAGTACACCGCCGTAGGATACCCCAGAGTCGTTCTTGTAAACTGAATGACGGAGGAAAGTGAAATGAATCTCAAGGGAACTAAAACTGAGAAGAATTTGCTGACTTCTTTTGCTGGCGAGTCGCAGGCAAGAAATAGATATACTATGGCTGCCAAAACTGCCAAGAAAGAAGGATACGCTCACATCTCTGCAATATTTCTGGAAACCGCAGGTCATGAATTAGAGCATGCAAAGAGATTCTTCAAGCTCCTAAAAGAAGGAGGAGCAACAGAAGCAATCAAAGTGGAATGGGATTTTCCCACTTCTGGTTCATACGAAAGCACTGAACATATCCTAAGGCATGCAGCCGAAGGGGAGAAATTCGAGTACACCAAGATGTATCCAGGTTTTGCCAAGGTTGCAGAAGAAGAAGGATTTTCAAATATAGCTCATGCATGGAAAACAATCGCTCATGCAGAGTCATGGCATCACAGACGCTACCTTGCACTTGCAGATCAGATAGCTGATGGTTCGATATTCAAGAAGAAAGAGAAAGTTGCATGGAGATGTGACAATTGTGGATATATCCACGATGGCGAACATCCACCGGACAAATGTCCAGCATGTTTGCATGAAAAGGGATACTTCATGCTTCACTTCGACGAGTACTAATATCTAAACGTTTGAGCCTTGGTTCAATTTAGAGTCAAGGCACGCCTTCTTTTCCTATCTATGAAAAATGACGGAACAGAAGGCAAAACAACATTCTCGGAAGGGGGGGTGTTTGTGTTGAGTTATGGGGGTGTCAAAATACGTTTGTTGTTTCACCTCTGTCCTCATTCTTGGTCACCCAAATCTGAGATAAAGAAATGAGTATTACTCGGTCGACTTTTGGAAAATACTACGAAGTTGAAAACGGAACGTCTAAATGGAGGAATCATGAAATTCGGTAGTTGCGAGAGTGACCTGAATGGGTGAACAACCACTATTAGAATTGATGCAAGAACGAATCGCAATAGGGCTCGAAAGAGAGAAGACTATGGATGCAATAGAAGGCTGGGAAAGAACAGCCCTTCTCATGCTTAAGGAAGGTCCTACATTTCACTTTATAGTCAAAAACAACACTATCACTGTTCATGATGGAGATATTGAAAATCCTGACATGAAAATACAGAGTGATGAAGAAACCATCCGAAAGCTCTTCCTTGAAGAGATGAGTGCAGCTTCTGCCTTATTGAAACGCAAACTCAAAGTAAAAGGCTCTGCCTCAGACCTGATGAAAATCAGACACATATTCTAATTCCTATGTTCTGGAGGACAAGGGTTGGATACTAGCTTCATCAAAAAACTAGTCAATATTGTAGGCACGGAGTATGTGTCAGATAGGAAGGATGTCTTGCTGACCTACTCCGCTTCGGCCTCAATAGGATATGACAGGGTTTACCCTGGCGCAGTCGTTCGACCTGCAAATGCCGAGGAAGTATCCCTGATTCTCAAACTTGCAAACGAACACAAAGTACCAGTGACGCCTAGGTCAGGTGGATCAAGCCTCCAAGGAGAGGTAATACCGAAGGAGGGAGGTCTCGTGATTGACCTTCTTAGACTTGATAACATCACGTTCTTCGAGGATCTCAGATCAATAAGAGCTGGAGCTGGAGTAACATTCGGTACTTTGGACAAGTATCTCAAGAAATATGATAGTTGGATTCCGGTCTATCCGGATTCCTCACTCATTTGTACAGTTGCGGGTAATGTTGCAGTCAATGGAGCAGGACCTGGCTCAGGAGTTCAGGGATGTATGGCAGAATTGGTTCTTGGACTTGAGGTGGTTCTTCCAAATGGAGAGATTATCCAAACTGGCACAGAAGCAAACCCCTACGCGCCTGGACCGTTCTTACGATATGCATTTGGACCAGATCTCACAGGATTATTCATTGGCTCTTTGGGATCTCTTGGAATTATTACTGCGGTTTCACTCAAAGTTCACAAAAGAATGAATCACTATTACTATCAAACCTATGGTTTCGATACGGCAGCAGGAGCTGAGAATTTTCTCAGTGAGCTAAGACACAATGATGTTAGCGTCCCACTGGCAGCGATATACGAAGGAAGGATTCTAGATTTCTTCTTGGACATGCTTGGAGAGGAGTATGGTGTTCCTCAAACGGAGTGGCCAGCTTTCACTGTATCCGCTACGATTGGACGGATTAGAAAGGACCAACTTGAAAGCGATAAGAAGATGGCCATTCAAATTTGTGAAGAGCTTGGCGGTCGGATAGTCAATGTCCCGGAACTTCCCCAAGGTGAATGGGAAGATAGGATGTGGACCTTCCTTCGGTCATCGTATGTCCATGGATGGTGGTGGATGATGCTTTATCATCACCAGACACCTACAAATTGGCATAGAACAGTTGAAGAAATATGGGAAGTAATGGACAAGTATGGAATCATAGGACACACTGCTGGATTTCTCACAGGAGATTCAAGCTACAATTTCTATCCTCAACTCTATTTTGATCCTGAAGATCCAGAAGAAGAACAGAAGGTTCGAGCGGCTCACAAGGAGCTTTCACGGCGCCTCTTCAAAACCGGAGCAGTTCCCTTCAAGCTTGCAGCCTACTGGGTTGAGGGAGTTGAGGAGATGGTGCCTTATCTCAATTTCATTCGTAGATTGAAGGAAACAATAGATCCGAATAATATCATGAATCCAGGCGTTCTTGGAGGAATATAGGAGGAGAACCGAGATGGATTCAATGGTCATCAGCCAACTTATCGAAATTGCTGGAGAAGAATTTGTATCTACAAGAGATGATGTACTTGTTGCGTACTCATCATCAGCCTCAATGGCAAAGAAACCTGTCAAGCCAGGAGCCGTCGTGAAACCTGAAACTTCCGAAGAAGTTGCTTCAATTTTGAAAATCGCGAACAAACGCAAGATTGATGTTACTATACGCGCGGGAGGCACAAGTCTTCAGGGAGAGGTCATCCCGAAACCTGATGGTCTTGTTGTTGAGCTAATGCGTATGAATGAAATAAAGCTCTTCAAGGAATTGAGGTCAGTCACAGTTGGTGCAGGAGTAACTTATGGACAATTGGATAAGTTCCTAGAAGCACATGGCCTTTGGGTACCAGTTATGCCCGAATCAGCACTTGGTTGTACCGTAGCTGGGAATGTTGCTGTAAACGGTGCGGGACCGGGTTCTAGTCTATTTGGCTCCACAGGAGAGATGGTCATAGGTCTCGAAATCGTTCTTCCAAATTCAGAAATGATACAGACAGGAACTGAGGCGAATCCCCATGCACCAGGACCATTTTTCAGATATGCGTTCGGACCAGATATCACTGGTTTATTCATTGGTTCATTAGGTTCTCTTGGTGTAATAACCAAAGTATCTCTCAAAGTTTTCAAACGCATGGAACATTTCGATTACAACACTTATGGATTCGATTCTCACGATGCTGCCGAGAAATTTCTGATGGAACTGAAGAAAAACGATGTGAACATGGTGTTTGCATCACTCTACGAAGGACCAGTACTCGAACTTTTCATGGACATGCTAGGTGATGAATACGGCATTCCACCAATGGAATGGCCTGAAAGAACCATTTCAATGTCGATAGGACGTGTGCGGAAGGACATGCTTGAGAGCGATGCCAAACTTGCCAGAAACCTATGTGAAAAGCTGGGAGGGAAAGTATTCGGCATCAAGGAGTTACCGGCAGGTGAATGGGATGGCAGGTTATGGACATTTATTCGAGCATGCTATGCCCACGGGTGGCATTGGAGAACGCTCTATCATCATCAAACTCCAACCAATGCTCACAGGTCGGTGGAAGAGATTTCAAAGGTAATGGACAAGTATGGGTTTTTGGGACATACTGCAGGTTTTGTGACTGGTCATGCATCCACCAATATGTACCCACATCTCTACTTCGACCCTGTGGATTCAGAAGATGAAGAGAAGATAGTCGCAGCTCATGATGAATTGGCATCAACATTATACAAAACAGGTGCAGTTCCATTCAAGCTAGCTCCATTCTGGGAAGGACTGATGGAGGGTACAGAAACCTACATGGAGTTCCTAAGACAACTAAAGAATGCAATTGACCCGAACGATATAATGAACAAGGGTGTAATGGGAGGAATCTGACATTGACAGAAATAAACTTGGATGACCTTCGAGAGGAACTCCTTCAATGCAGAAGATGTGGCGTATGTAGAGATGCCGTCTATGAGGCAAAAGGATTTGATGGAATCTGCCCCATATGGAAAACCACGGCGGGTTTCGAAACCAGCTTCATGCGTGGAAAGATTCAGGTCGCGCTTGCACTTCTTGATGGAACTTTGGAGAAAAATACTGAGAACGCTGAATCACTCTACGAGTGCACATTATGTGGAAACTGTACCCAAATCTGCGGTGCCGAATTTCATCCTGCTCATGTTATGGAAACGGTTAGGGAAGTATTGAATGATATTCCAAATGAATCAAGGGATAGAATTGCCGCAAGTATTGAGAAGGTTGACAATCCCTATGATGAAGACCCTGGTAATCGTAGAAGCTGGCTTAAGGAACTGAGTCTTGATGTGCCGACCACTGGTGAAGTACTCTACTTCGTAGGTTGCACAGCAGGTCTTAGGATTCCTAATATTGCAATCAATACGGCACTAATTCTTGATGCTGCTGATAC
>JARGGA010000239.1 GCA_029210805.1 Candidatus Thorarchaeota archaeon | reverse complement strand
CATTATTTTAATTCCACTTCGGCCCTCAGTTGGTTCTTCGATTGGTTGTTCTGCATTTTCCAATAATGTCACACCCGAAATTAAAAATGAGATGCACCTTTTAGGTGTAATGAATCAATCAATTGGTTTCTTTTTCTCGCAACGCATCTTGCTCTGCAAGTTCTTTGAGTGTCTTCACTCGCTCCCTGTGCTGTTCCTCTGATTCAGTAACTGCGAGCCTATCTCTGGAAACGTGAATCCATTCCATAACTTTGCTTGCGAGATGTGGGTTCAATTCTACTGCAAGATCGGCATATGCGATAGCACGTTCATCCTCTTCTTCTATAAAATGAGCATTCGCCTTGTTGTAGAATGCTTCACCGTAATCGGGTTTAACGGCAACTGCACGTGTATATGCCTCAATTGCCTTTTGTCCTTCTGCAAGTCTTGAGTAACAATTTCCAAGGTTGTTCCATGCTTCAGCGTCATCCGGATTGATTTCGGTTGCCTTTTCGTAGCACTCCTTTGCATGTTTGAAATCGGCAAGGTTGTAGAGTGAATTTGCCTTGTTGAACCAAATTTCGAAGATTTGGTTGTCAATAGCAAGAGCCTCATCAAAAGCCTTTATCGCCTCTTCGTCATTGTTGAGTTCCATTAGAACAAAGCCAAGATTATACCACCCTTCCAAAGAATCTGGATGTTGCTCTAGTAGAATTTTGAGTATGTTGACTGCACCCTGAAGGTCACCTCTCTCAATCAGGCGAACAGACTCTGCAACAAGATCATCGTTATTTCCTTTCATTGCCTGTTCGCCTATTGGAAACTGAATAAGGGTTTGCAATTAGACCTCGTCGGGTTTTTTGGCTGATTGTCTTCCAGCTATTGTAAGGAATATCCCGACCCACCCCAGCGACTGAGCTGCGATTACGAAAAAGTCCAAAACAGCAGTTGCTCCAGAGAACCAAATAAGTTGGGCCAATTTGATGATTAGACCTATCAAGCCCATCCCAACAGATAAACCAATGATGAATTTACCTGTCCCAACTCTCTTCGTTGTTAGTAGATATCCTCCCCCTATTGTCCCAAAGCCGCTAGTAAATGCGAGTATCGTGAGCAACCAGACCAATGCGTTCACAATTGGTACGAAAAGAACTAATTCAGGTATCGTTTCTATTAATTCCAAATATGCGAAGAATCCAATACTTCCAGTTATCCCTTCGATGAGCAGGATAATGCCACCAATCAGCACAAGAATGAATGATGTTCTATTTTGCATGAGAAATTCACTACCTGGCTAGAAGCTGCCGTACCTTATTTCTATAACGCTAGAACAATATTCTACTATTTCACAACTTAGTACCGCCACGAAATCTTGATGGCTTGATTCCACAACAATTGCCCAGGAGAGCTAGTGCCCGATCTATATCAGCGCCAACATCATTTGGTGAGTGTGCATCTGAACCTACTGTAATCGTGTCCACACCCCTTTCAACAAGTGCTTTGATGAAATTGATTGAAGGTAACGGTTCATGTTGACCCTTTCGCCATGAAGATGTGTTCACTTCAAATCCGACATTGAATTTTTTCATCCTATTTGCCAATTCATCAGTGTGTGGTTTCCACAATTCATGTATTTGAGGGCCATAGAAATCCTCCCCGAACCTTCTGTAGAGATCGAGGTGTCCCAGAATGTTGATCATTGAGGTTTCAATTGTATCAAGTACGATTGAGAAATACGTCTCACCTAGCTCCTCTACAGAATGCTTGGAGAAAATCTCTTCGGCATCTTCTTTCAAAGAAATGGCTTGATGGTCAATGAGATGAACTGAACCAATAATCAAATCCCACTCAACATCAGTGAATCCTTTGGGTAGCTTCTCAATGACCCCAGGATAGATATCAAGCTCCGCACCAAGAAGCACCACTAAATCATCATCCAGATATCTTTCAGCCGCGGTCCGAATCGTATTCTCATAATCTTCCAACCATACCCCTGAATGAGTATCAATCATCTCTTCCTTAACTCTGACAACACAATCCTCTGCTTTATAGTCGGTATCGAGATGAGTCGTAAATGCGATTTCCCTAACTCCCTTTGCTATTGCGGCTTGGCAAAAGTCATCAATGCTCCCTTCCGCATCACATGAATAATTGGGATGGATGTGGTAATCGAACATCATGCAAATCCTCGAATTACTCTATAAGACTGTAACTATCACCTTTGAAGTGTACTATTCCTCAAATGCTATAGTTACAGGTTCATGTTTCTCCGATGGTAGATCTCGAAGGAATAAACCGATGAGTACCGCCAAACCTGATATTATTGCTAGGAAAAGAATTGATGAAGTTAGGCCAAAGTTGTCGCCAATCCACCCGAAAATCATTGGAGAGAGTGATCCTGGAATAGCTCCGATAGAAAAGAGAAGACCAAAGGCAAGTCCCTGTCTTTCAGTAGGACAGACTTCTGTTTCATACGCCTGACCCGGAGGAACTCCGAAGAAGTAGATGAATCCTATAGCAATGAGAACTATAAAGAGCATTAAAGGATCGAGTGACAGGTTAAGAAATAGGAATAATGGAACCATACTTGCAACTGAAAGTATCATATACGGTACTCGCTTTCCAGATCTGTCAGATATTGGAGCAGAAGCAAGTTCCCCAAATAATCCTGCACTCAGCATAATTGCAGTTAGAGACCCAGCCCAGACTGGCTCATACCCATATGAATCGACCAAGTAGATCGGCATCATCAGAGTTGTACATCTGAATGGAATTCCGCGAAGTCCCATGAATATCATTACTACCCAGAAGTTTCTGGTCCATCCAATCGTTTCTTTGGGTTTTTCGTTGTTAATTCCATTTGCTTCATCAATAAGAGTCTGTTTTGAAGCATATCTCATCATAATTAGAACCGGAAAGAATAGAGCAATTCCCATCAAACCAAGAACATAGATTGGTTCACGCCACCAGTCAAAGATGACTAATAGTGCAACTCCCAGAAATGGAATGATGGCCATGCCAACTAGGCCTCCAGCCGTATTCAGTCCAACCGCTTTAGCTCTTTCAGTTTTCGGGAATTTCCCTGAGATGGCTGGAAATGCAGACGGATGGTACCCGGATACTCCAAGGCCGAGAGCTATCTGTGTACCTACAAGGAATAAGAAGCTCGTTGCAAAGCTAGCAACCAACATCACAACTCCCGCTAGAAGTACACTGATCGAAATGAAAATATCACGTAGTCCTTTATCACCCAAATAGCCGACCACAAGATGTGCCGAGGTCATGGTTAGAATCACTGCGGTTGTCAGGATTCCTGCTTCTGTTAGGCTCAGACCAAATTCATCTCTAATTAGCGGGAGAAATGGCGATAGTACACCTGTGTATACATGATTCATGAAATGCGAAACAGTACAGGCAATGAGTACCGCATAGGAAGCTTTCGTGACTTTGGCCAAGTTCAATCTGACTCCTTGAAGCTGAAATGGCCGGAATTGAGTGATATGTAAATGTGCTGATTGGTACTAATATCACTACACTGCATTTCAATAGGACTTGCAAAAAAAATGCGGAAAGCTGACAACCGGTTTTACGCGGCCATCAGCGTATCCGTCTTCGACTCGGTATTTTGTGTATCTATACCAATACAATCCTCCCTTAAAAAGCTCTGAAACTAAGCAATCAAGGTGTAGTTGGAAGCACAATACCATTCTGGGCATAGGTGATCCGTTTCTTTCCAGAAAACCCACGACGTTGAACTATCTACGGTTCAAATTATGAGGTCTTGTTGCCATTTTCTGCATTAAAGCGTTCCAGTGATCCAGAGCGCTATTTTAAGAGCCAAGACATCATTCATTGATGATCCGTAGAGACCTCTGATTCCCCAATTGTCGAGAAAGAAGTTGGTACCTGTCACAACTATTCTCCCACTGGATACGCCTTCCATTGCAACAAGGATACTGTGGCCTAAGTAACTTGCAAGACTCTGAGCACTAGCGTTAAAGCTCAAGGATGCTCCCAAGAAATCAAAGTCATTGATGCCTGTCGTTATTGAATGCGTTGCAATATTATCAACGAGAACTGGTCCAGTGACCCCAGCTATTCTGTCACCATTCAGTGAGATGCCAGTCCAACTGAGAAACTCATTTGCCTGATTTATATTCAAAGAGGAATTGTCTAATGCTGCGATAAAGATGCCTCCGCCTGAAAAATAATATTCTTTGTAGGCTTCAATCTCATCGAGGGTGTACTCAATAGAATACTCAATCGGGCTTGCAGGATGTGTTTCATCTATATCCCACGAACAAGGATCAAGAACAAAGATGCCATCGAAATTTGCCAAATAATCTGAAGTTAGTTTGCTGGGGTCTCTGATCTCTGTAACAGAGATATCCGAATCAACAAGTGCCAGGTATAGTTCCTTGAACTGTCCATACACTGTATCTATGTCCCATGGCGTGTGAGAGATATCAAATGCAATTTTGGCGCTAGATGCGGATGCAGTGAATGAGATTTCTAAAGAGTCATTATGTAGACCTGCGTCAAAGAATACATTACCTTGCAGAAGTCCAGTTTGACCATCTGGTACACTGATACTAATAGGCACTAGACCAGTTTGATTCAGTGTTACCGAAGATGGAGTATCTATTATCCCTGCATTTGGTCCCGATGTCTGCAAATCATAAGTAGCAACACCTGACGTAATAATTTGAGCATTAAACGTGTAGTTATCTCCGCTGAAGATTGTTTCAAAATCCAGTGGAAGCGACTCAGGGTGGACATAGGTGATGAGTGGTAATCCACTATTATAGGGTGCACCATCAATGACCTCTATTGCGCCATTCACATCTGCCTTTCCTGCTCCAATGATGTATGGGGAATATGGGAGTGATTCAGCTCCAGAGAGCAACGCAGCTGTGATGGACCCTGGTGTATACTCAATATTATTGGAAATGCAATGTGAAATAATGTCTGCCACATAACCTGCAACTCGAGGCGATGCGAAACTCGTGCCAAAGTAAATTGCAGTAGAAGTTTCAGCAAATCCTTCTGCACAGATATCGGGCTTCATGTATCTACCCGCTGTAGGCCCATAACTTGTGTAGTCTGCAGGCATATCATCTTCATCAAGCGCTCCAACAGCGATTGCTTTTGTGTATACACTTGGTGAGCTTATTGACGTTCCAGTAGTCCCAGCCTCTCCTTCATTTCCTGCTGCTGCTACAACAATCACACCCTGTGAAAATGCATCCTCAATTGCTTGTTCAATAGGGTCTCCAAGTGATGGTGTTGAGCCCAAACTGAGATTGATTACACTGCAATTTTGACTAATAGCCCAATGGATTGCAGCTATGATGCCTCTGGAGGTCGCTGATCCTTCGGAATCAATTACCTTTGCATTTACTATTACAGCTGTATCACTGTTTTGTAAAACTGTACTCGAAACAATAGTGCCATGCCGAACTCGATTTCCGAATCCATCATCTGGATTAGAATCTATTGTAGTGGTGTCTGTAAACGAATATCCATACATAGGCAGAATGAAACTCTGCTGAGCTGCTACCCTTCCTGAGATTGTAAAATCAACATCAAGTCCTGAATCAAT
>JARGGA010000238.1 GCA_029210805.1 Candidatus Thorarchaeota archaeon | reverse complement strand
CTATACGCTTACTAAGATATAGTTTAACATTCTCCGGAATCCTTCCTTGTTCCAAAATTAGAATGATATCCTTTCTTGCTCATACACAATATGAGACAGTTCTCTTCGTCTCCGGGGTTGTGTTCGATGAATGGCGATACAAGATTAGTTCTTATCTGCTGGTAGTCCTATTCATTTCTCTCTTGCTTTTTCCAATTCAGGAAACACAGCCCCAACTTTTCTCTCCAAATATGAGTAAATGTCATTCTTCACTTCCTCTGTTAATGGAATTGACTTGGAATTCTCTGAACGATGAAACCATGAAATCTGTGTATGATGGTGACACTCTGAATGGCGATCATGTGAAATTAGTTGCGACTTATGATTCATCCTCACTTGATGGGGATATAGTGTCCTCATTTTTGAACCTTCGAGCAATCGATAGTGATAATGCTACTACCGAATTCTGGGTATTCCCTGGGGTCGGATCAAGGTTGTCTGTAGACACGTACATCCTTGGACGCAATGCAACGCTTGAAGCAGATTTCACCGTGGTTACAGATAGCGATTCGACCTATACATGTCATTATGATTCGATAACAATCAACAATTTTTTCGCCCCTCGCTTTCAAGAAACTACAATTGATTCTACCACAGCTGTTATCTCAATTCTCTGGATCCTTTTTGATTTGAACTCAAATGACAATCATTCCTCTGATATCTTCCTCACTTCTGACAATGGTGAAACCTTTCAATTACTGATGTTCAATATTTCAGGCAACTCGGCTGAGTGGGACTCCGGGGGATTTCTTACTAGAGAATATATGATCAAAGTTCGCGTAACCGATTCCACTGGACTGTCTTCTGAAATCGTGTCTTATCCGTTTTTTGCAGGAACCGTAAATAGCGGTGGTGGCCCATGGGGACCCCCTGTTATTCCATTTGTATCTACTTGGGCGGGACCGAACCACATTTCATACAATTGGGGAAGCATTGGAAACGTTCTCTCATGGAATCCTGTTGCAAATACTGATGGTGAGTATGTTATAACTCGCAACGGAACAGAAGTGACAAGGGATGATTGGAGTGGTGGGGAGATTTTGCTGAATATTGACGGTTTATTATCTGGCGTCTATCGATATGATATTCGGATGAGTTCTATTGATGGACATAGAATGGGAACCGATTATGTTATTGTGAATGTAGATCCTGTACCAAGTCCCCTTCTGGTCTTTTCATTTGCAGTGACAGGTGCATCTTTGGGAATCATCTATATTGGGCTTCTCAAAATCTATACCAATAAGAGAGGTCTGCAAAAAGCAGGTGCTCACAATCAGTGAATGTGAGTATTATGCTGTCCTAGGAAAAGAGAGGTTAATGGTAAGGTTTCGCCCCTCAATCACTATCTCCTGAAATAGACCTGAGAAATCGCCTTAGTTGAGGTAGAACGCTTCACCATCTTTCGTTTCTTACTTGGGGGTAGTTTCGCAAGTGCCATTGGATTACCTTCTTGTCATGTAGGCATAACCCATTGCTTGGGTCACCACTACTTTGTTGTTCTTGTTCACGGATGTAGTTCGGTTCTTGTTAGTTAGAATCATTGTGTTTCAAGTTACTATAGTGTGGTCACTGTATATTGTTATTCTGAGAACAACTGACCACTACTATGAGCACATTGTGACCACACAATATTTTGAATGGTCATGCGATATTCGGTAGCTATATTTATCGAATCTAAATCCAAATACAAAACACAGGTGTCATAAATGAGTGCGAAGAAGCAGTACTTTGATGAACCAATTGTGAGAATTGGCATCGAAGATGCAAGGTTTCCTCGCATTTGTCCAATTTGTGGGATGACCGCTGATCATCCAGCTCGTATTTGGGCCTCACCTAAAGAGAGAGAAAATCCCAGATACAATCAGACTGCAAAAGCTCGAATTCTCTCCAAAGGGGCCAAAACTCTGCTAGTCTATGTTTGTGAGGACCATTATCAATCCGATGATGGTCTAGGAAATTCTCGTCTTGTATGCACACTTGGTAACGGAATAATGATTTCCCTTCTAGTATTTGCTATTCTTATTGCAGGAAGCGATCTCTGGTCCGGTCGTCCCATCAACAATGTTTTCTATCTCGTTGTATTGTCCTTTCTTTTGGTTGTTGGACTAAGTGTCTTCACATTCAATCCGGGGCCACTAGCTTCATCCATCAAAGTGATTGGGTTTGATATTGGTTTTCAAAATATGTGGTTGCAGTTTAAGAGATCCGACTATCGTGAACGATTCGTAGAAGAAAATGCGATGCGTGCAGAACTAGTCAGTTGGATTGCCAAACTATAGTTCTCAGAGTATCGCGCAGACCCAAACCTGCTTTTATCAAGTTAGCCCCTTCTTAAAGCGCCACGCTCTTGCTTCACGGGTGATTAGACAATGCGGAACAGAGGACTGGTCATCATAGTTCTATTTCTTTTTCTGGTAGGCTCTCCATCCAGTAATGTTGATGATTTCTTGAACGCCTCTGTTACAATACCTAGAGACAATTCAATTTCTCAAAGCAATGGAGAGGATATTCTTGAATTACGATGGTGGTCTAGGGAAACGCCATCTCCACAAATCCTAGAAGATAATGCAATTATTGAAGGCGATAGAATAACTGTTGAGGCCGTATTTGAGGATTCAATGGAGCACCCCGACCTCCGCGTTGAAGAAGTCAGTTGGTCTGTGTCTCGTGGATTCATCAAACATAGAACAGGCGAATTATTGGTGCCCGATGATGAGGCTTATGAACCGTTCATTATGGGTCTCAATATCTCTCAATTGGTTTGGGAGAGAATTGATGGTATACAAAGGGGCGATAATGTTCGACTCACATTGTTCCATGATAATACGGACACGGACGTGCTTGTCTATTGGGCTGATATTGACCCATCTCTATGGTTTACAGATGGAGGTCTCACAGGAAGACAAATGGCGACCCCAGTGCGACCAGAAATTGGCTCGTTTATTGCGGACCACGATGGAGCAATAATGGTAGGTATGTATTCTTACGATCACCAAAATGGCACCTACAATCTTACAGTTGATACAAGCGAAAATGATTCGGGAAATGTGCACGGAAATTCTGTTTGCTATGAAACTTGGAGTTGGGGTAGAAATGACACATTGTCTATGGGACTCAGAGGGACAACTGCAAACGGGACTATTGTTTCTAAGACATTGTCCAATCTCACGATTAATGGATTTTTTGAACCCACCATAACTGATGTTGATGTGCTTCCAAATGGATTGCTTCGATACATCGTTTGGGACGTATTTGATCGAAATCAAAATGATGTCTTTGAATATGAAGTTCTCATTTCTCTTGATGGTGGTGTTTCGTTCCAACTGATGGCAAGTGGAATCACCGAGAAATTCTATGAATGGAACACAGGTGGTTTTGATGCATTTGAAACTTGCATTGTTCAGATACGGGTAACTGATTCAACCGGGTTTAGGGGAACCGGATTTTCAGAAACCTTCTCTATTGGAGCCAATGCTGACTACACTGGAATCTTTTGGTTTGCGACTTCATCAAGTGGAAATGTTACGTGCACATATGGTACTCCAACGAATCCTGTGAGTTGGGAAATCTGGATACAACATGACACTCCTATGCAGTATCAGATTATTCTTGATGATGAAGTCATTCAAGAAGGGTGGACTGTCAGTGGCTTACTCGAGATTGCTGTCGATGACTTAGCACTTGGAACACATAAGATAACATGTTCAATGATGTTTGGACCAGATAGATGGAACGATACAGTGTTTGTTCAGGTGATTCCCAATCCTGCTTTTAAGATTCTTCAACTGATTGGCTCAGTAGTTGCTACCAGTATCATATCCATTGCCGTTGTGTTGTACGAGTTCTATAGATGGCAATTGCGATGATATAGAAACTGATTCTTGTATAAAAGGAAGAGAACAGGGGACTAATCCCCTGTGATATTTTACAGGTAAGGAATTCCACGTTCTTCCTTGATTGCTGCTTGAGCAGCAGCTAATCGTGCAATTGGTAGACGATAAGGTGAACAGGATACATAATCCAATCCAATGGAATGGAAGAACTCAACCGATCTTGCTTCTCCTCCGTGTTCACCGCAAATTCCAAGTTTGATATCTGGGCGTGTCTTCCTGCCCCGCTCGATTGCAATTTCCATTAACTGGCCAATGCCACGTTTGTCAATGCTAACGAAAGGATCATTTTTCAGAATGTGATTATCGAGGTATGTTGGTAGGAATGAATCGATATCATCCCTACTAAATCCAAAGCCCATTTGACTAAGATCGTTTGTTCCAAAGCTGAAGAATTCGGCAGTCTCTGCCATGTCACCAGCTCGCATACAAGCTCTTGGAGTTTCTATCATTGTTCCATAAAGATAGTCTATATCGAATCCTTGTTGGTTCTTCACCTCTTCGTAAGTCTCATCAACAATCAGTTTCATACCTGCCAATTCAGATGATCCAATTGTCACAGGAATCATGATTTCGATTTCGACGTCCTTTTTATCTTTCATGAGATCCGCAGCTGCTTCTAAGATTGCAATTACCTGCATTTTATAGATCTCGGGATCGGTTAATCCTAATCGTGCTCCTCGATGTCCCAACATTGGGTTTGACTCTTGGAGGGCCTCTCCACGTTTTTTGACTTCTTCGATTTGGATATCTAAAGCAAGTGCTAATCGCTCTTGACCAATCTTGCTCTTTGGTACAAATTCATGAAGGGGAGGATCGAGCAATCGGATAGTTACTGGTCTGCCATCCATAATTTCCAGAACGGATTTGACATCCGCCTTCATGAATGGTTTCAACTCTTCTAACGCGGATCTCCGTTCCGTCCTAGTTGTACTCATGATCATTTTTCGCAACAGGAATAGCGGCTCATCAGAATCTTCACCGTAGAACATGTGTTCAGTTCTGAACAGTCCGATTCCTTCTGCACCAAAATCAAGTGCAGTCTTCGCATCTTCTGGAGTTTCTGCATTTGCCCTAACTCCAAGTCTTCTGTACTTGTCGACCAATGACATGAATTCTTGAAGTCGTGGATTCTTTGTAGAATCCATCATTGGCAACTCGCCTGAATACACAAGCCCAAGTGTTCCATTTAGTGTGATGACATTCCCTTCTTTGAAGATCCTGCCATCGATTGACATCTTCTTTTCGAATGGGTCAATCTCTAGCCCTCCCGCTCCTACTATACAGCATTTGCCCCAGCCTCGAGTTACGAGCGCCGCATGACTTGTCATTCCCCCACGAGCGGTTAGAAGACCGTTTGCAGCTCGCATCCCTTCAATGTCTTCGGGACTTGTTTCCTCTCTGACCAAGATAACTTTCTTGCCGTCTGCTGCCCATCTCACTGCATCTTCCTGTGTGAACACGATTTGACCTACAGCTCCGCCAGGACCCGCTGGGAGACCCTTGGCGATTGGTTCCGTCTTTGCTTCTTCTTCAGGATCTAAGATCGGGAACAACAATTGTCCTAGCTGTTCAGGAGCAATTCGTAGTATCGCTGTCTTCTCATCAATTTGCTTATCGTGTATCATATCCATCGCGATGTTCAAAGCAGCT
>JARGGA010000237.1 GCA_029210805.1 Candidatus Thorarchaeota archaeon | reverse complement strand
CATTTCCGTCCGACCAGGTGATGAGATTCTGGATGAGTGTAGAGTTTCCGTCAAGGTCCTCGTAGATTGCATCGTACCAAGCCTGGGGGATTGCAGGATAATCTGCAGGGTCTGTGGTGTTACTACTATACAAAAATTCGTAGAAGTCGAGGAAGTTGTCATTGTCTGAGTCTATACAATCTGGGTCTGACCCTTGTATATTCTCTCAGAAATCGCAAAGTCCATCCTCATCAGAATCAAGTCCAATCAGCAGAATGAAGGAATCATCACCATCGTTATAGGATGAATCTAGAGCTGCCAATGTTGGGATGTCTTCAGAATAGGTATACCCTGTGACATATGTTGTTCCATTTGACACATCGATTGCATATCCACTTTCTGTACTTTCTCCCCCAAGAACCATACTGTAGACCAATGTACTTCCATGTTTCGATAGCATTGTGACAACTGCATCATTAAAGTCTGATTTATAATCCAGGTCCGAGGTAGTTGGATAATTTGTAGATTGAGTTTCCCCTGTAATATACGCATAGCCATTAACGGTCACTATATCCCACATGTATTCCTCACTATCTCCTCCCAGCAGTGTACTGTATTCTAATGACCTTCCATCCAAAGCAAACTTTGTCACAAAGCCATCATGTAAATCTTGATTGACTGAATCATATGCATTAACCAATGGAAAGTCCGATGACTCAGTATATCCTACGATATAGGCGTGACCATCTTCTACAGTGATACCTGCATCTGATTCTTCATCCGAGCCACCCAGAAATGTGCTGTAGACTAATGAACCCCCATCTGTAGAGAACTTCACAACAAAGCAATCAGAATTTCCCTCGGGGTTCGGATCATACGCATTCGATATTGGGAAATCTGAGGTAAATGTCTGTCCTGTGATATAGGCATAACCATTTTCTACTGCGATACCATTGCTAAAATCTATGCCAGATTCACCTACGCTACCCCGCGCGATGTCTCGCTTTGAACCTAGCCATTGCCTCTGCACCTGTACGTCCAAAGCGCTCATCAAGTTCCTGCTTGGTGATTCTGATGATAGATGGTCGACCGTGCGCACATTGATATTTTGCATCTGTTTCAAAAAGATTGAAAATCAGTCTTTTCGACTCTTCGTGACCAATCTTCTGTCCCGAACGAATTGCAGAATGACATGCTGTAACCTTTACTAGCTCATCCATGAATTGCTCTACCGCGTCCTTCTCACCTATGTCCAGAATCCTATCTACTAATGCAACGAGTTCGTCTTCGGAGACCCGCTTGCCCAGGATTTCAGGAATAGTAGATACGAGGACTTCGTTTCCACCAAAGCTTCCGATAGTATACCCCAACGTTTCGAGTGTTTCATCAAGAGCAAGTATTTTCTCTGCATCACCCAAACCTAGTTTGAGAACTATTGGCTCAAGGAGTTCCTGAACTACAACCGTTCCATCATTTACCTGTTTTCTTAATTGCTCGTACAGGATACGTTCGTGTGCAGCATGCTGATCAACCATAACCAAACCGCCTTCTGTTGCGGCTACGATGTAAACCATATTGACCTGTCCTAGGATGTTGAAGATGCTTCCAAGATCTTCAATGTTCAAGTCCGGTTCTGCCGATGAAACTGGCTTCACAAGCATCGTTTCTTCCAGCAAGAGAGCTCTCCCATCTGAACGTGCCGAAGAGGCATCCTGAAAAATCTGAGTATCTACAGATTCAATCTCAACAATCCCCTCAAGGGTTTCTGGAATCTCCATGGGTTTTGAATCTTGAAGCGCATTAGTAAGAACGTCTCTCAGAACATTTCTAACGAGATCGAAATCCTGTATTCGGACTTCTCTTTTTGTTGGATGCACGTTGGCATCAACCTTGCTCACATCTACATCAATATCCAATGAGCATACGGGATATCTGCCCCTCATTAGAAGAGAAGAGTATGCCGCCTCGAGAGCGGCGCTAAGGGCTTGGTCTTCAATAGGTCTGTTTCGTACTGAAAAGAGCTCTCTTCCTCGATTGCCACGCGAAACTGATGGTTCTCCTATGAATCCTTCAATAGATATCCCCATCTTTTTCCGTTTAATCTCAATAAGCGAACTTGCTGTGTCAGGACCCCACAAAATGAGGGCTCTATCCATTGGAGTCTGTCCACTTGGACAATCCAGAATCACCTTCTCATCACGAATGAATCTGAAACCAATGTCATTTCGAATAATTGCGTGTTTGATTACGGAATCAAGCACCCGTTGGCTCTCCACACGAGGTTCAGATAGATGCTTCCTCCTTGCTGGTACATTTCTGAATAACTGAGAAACTTCAACTGTGGTGCCTGCGGGTCGCGACGCTCTTGATATATCCGGAATCTGTCCTGCTCGTGACTTGATTCGAGTGCCAATCTCTTCCTTTTTGTATCGTGTTACGATTTCAAGATCTGCTACGGAAGCTATGCTTGCCAGAGCTTCGCCTCTGAATCCATATGTGAGAATGGAATCAATGTCTTCTCTTTTGGCAATCTTACTTGTGGAATGTCTGAGGGTACAAACCAAGCAATCCTCTTTCTCGATTCCTTCTCCATTGTCGGATACGATAATAGAGTCAATTCCACCTTTCTCTATCTGAATCTCGATATTGGTAGCTCCAGCATCAAGAGCATTCTCAATGAGTTCCTTCACAATTGATGAAGGGTTTTCAATTACCTCTCCTGCGGATATTAGAGAAACGATTGAATCGTCAAGAATCCGAATCTTACCCATTATTATTCCTCACAGACTCATCGAGGAGTGAACTGTCTCGCCACCCATAACAGTCATTTCAATCTTGATATCTTTGATTTTTTGCGGCGGCATGGATTTATCTAGAATATCCGCCGAGAGAACAACAAAGTCAGCTCTTGCTCCTTCTTTCAAGATTCCAATTGTTCTATCGATGTATGAAGCGTAGGCACTCTCTCGAGTATAACAACGAAGAGCTTCTTCAACAGTAAGACGGACTTTGGGATTCGGATGAGTTGTGGCAGCATGAATCCCATAGAGCGGCCCTAGAGGCATTCCGTCCGATCCAAAGGCAATTCTTGCGCCATTGTCCAAGGCAGTTCTGAAGGCATTCATTGTATCGACTCTTTCCTTCTCGAAACTCTGATCATACAACCCTCCTTCGAGTTGCCAATTTGCAACGAAATTTGGTTGCATGGAAAGAATGAGTCCAAGTGCAACAGCGCGACGAATCTGTTCTTCGCTGATCATCTCTGCGTGTTCAATTCTATGACGTTGTTTTCGCACAAGTGCCTTCTCTTCATCAATGTCATTGCTTGAATTCACATAGTCTTCAAAAGCTGATAGGATCATGTCTATTGCTCGATCACCGATTGCATGAGTCACTGTTTGGATTCCCCCGGCGACAGCTTTTTTGATGATTTTTAGGAATTCCTTCTTTTCGATCAAAAGCATTCCCAGATTGTCCTTCGATCCTTTGTATGGTTTAGAAACCGCTGCAGTGCCAGCTCCAATTGAGCCATCTGTAAATATCTTTACTCCACCTATCCTTGTCAATGGAGTGCCCATACCCGATGTGATTCCTAACTTGAGTAAATGATTCAACTGCTCCAATGGAATATTAACTATCATTCGAGCGTACAGCTGGTCTCTACTCTCGACTTCCCTTATCTGACGAAGGGTTCCTATTGCGACATTGTCAACTGCAGTTGTGATGCCGAGAGAGGCCGCAATTTTCGTACCAGCTATAACTCCGTCTTGAAGTTCTTTAGGAGTGCCTCTGAATCGGTCATACATATTGTCGATATCCTTTAGCACACCGATGGGATTTCCGTTCTTATCTTTTTCAACACCTTCATGACTAAGGTCAACACCTGTCATATCAAGCCCAACGGTGTTTACTGAAATCAGGTGTCCATCAATTCTTACGGCAACAACAGGTTTTTCCTTGCTGACCGTATCGAGGTTTTTCGCTGTGAGATATTTTTTGGTTTCCCAATTGCTTTCGTCATATCCCCAACCAATAATCCACTCTCTATCTGGATTTTTACTGGCATACTTTTTCAGCTTCTCAATTACTTCAGTAGCTGATTTTGTAGATGTTAGGTCCGCCTGTTTGGATCTTATTCCAGTGCTTGTTAGGTGGGTGTGTGCATCGACAAATCCCGGGATGATAGTTTTACCACCCAAGTCCATTACTCTCCTAGAGTGAGTAATCATATCTTGCACAGAATCTTCATTGCCCACAACGATGATTTTGTAGCTCTTGACTGCCAATGCCGTAGCTCGAGGCTTCTCCGGATCCATAGTTATTATGTTTGCATTGACTACAACAAGATCCGCCTCAACCTTCATCTGCTAAATCTCCTTCAATATACTGTATCGTTAATGCATATCATTCTTCCCGATAAATCATCCATCACGTGTACTTATTTCTTGACCTTTTCCCAGTCTGCCAAGAATTGCTTGATTCCTTTGTCAGTTAGCGGATGATTTACCATCTTGTCAAGAACGGCTGGGGGAATTGTCGCGATATCTGCACCAAGAAGCGCCGCTTCATGAACATGGATTGGGTGCCTGATACTGGCAACTATTATTTCGGTTGCATACCCATAGTTCGAATAGATCTCTGCAATATCCGCAATTATCTGCATCCCCGTCTGGCCTATATCATCAAGTCTACCAATGAATGGTGAAACGTATGTAGCGCCTGCCTTGGCTGCGAGGAGTGCCTGATTAGCACTAAAACAAAGTGTGACATTTGTCTTGATGCCTTCTTCTGCACAGACCTTCGTAGCTTTGAGGCCCTCCCAAGTGAGAGGAATCTTGATTGCTGCGTTGTCTATCCAACCATTCAATTCACGTGCTTCTTTGAGCATCCCTTCAGCATCTTCCGACACAACCTCAAGGCTGATCGGCCCTTTCACAAAAGATGCAATTTCGTCGATAACTTGTCTAAAATCGCGACCCTCTTTCGCAACGAGACTTGGATTGGTGGTCACTCCGTCGACCATTCCTCTCTCGTGTGCTTTGCGTATATCTTCTACATTGGCTGTATCAATAAAGAACTTCATTCTACTCAACTCAAACCAAGGATTGACTGAGAGTGGTTTCTGGAGCAGTTATATATTACGTTGTCTATGGGTCTCTATCGAAGCCTATTTGCAGGCTGCTCTTAGGTTTCTTACAGCTTGACCAATGTCCTTGGCCTTGAAGACTGCTGAACCAGCTATGAAGAAATCAGCTCCAGCTTTAAAGAGTGGCCCAATTGTTGTTGTGTCCACTCCTCCATCAATGGCAATGTGAACGCCTGGCTTGATTTCGTCCAATATCTCCCTTAGCTTGCGAGTCCTCTCAAGAGCATTAGGGATGAATTTCTGCCCGCCAAAACCCGGACAGACGCTCATCAACATTACGGCGTCCAATTTGTCAATCAAAGGCTCGACCCACTCAACTGGTGATCCGGGGTTAAGGGTGATTCCTGCTTTGGCGCCGAGGTCTGTTATTAGTTGAACTGTCCTGTAGACATCGTAGGAGGCTTCTATATGAGGATAGATTAGCTCTACTCCTGCTTCAACAAATTTCGAAATATACTTGT
>JARGGA010000236.1 GCA_029210805.1 Candidatus Thorarchaeota archaeon | reverse complement strand
ATATATCGCCAAATTGGGAGGATATACGAACCAAGTTCGGATATACGATGTTATCGGCCATGCGATTTTTCATGGAGTGTGATGGAGGCATAGGATGACAAAGATCGACATAGATAAATTGTTGCATCAAAGGATAATAGATGAATGCAAATCTCTCTACGAGGATGGTCATTTTCCTCAAGCGGCTTTAGAATCAATGAAGCAAGTAGAACTTGCACTCAAGGAGAAAGCAGAAATCGGAGAAAATTTATTTGGCAAAAGACTGGTTGACCAACTTTTCGGATCAGGGAAAAGCATCAAGTTGAAAATCCCTCTAGGAGATGAACTCCAAGAACAAGCAAAATTATTATTCAAAGGTGCATTTTCGTATTATAGAAACTACGCGGCGCATGACGGGAGCAAGATTGACGAAACAATTTGCATTAGAGTTATGGTGTTAGCTAGCGAGCTTTTAGACCTTATTGGAGCGTCATCTATTAGCTTCACAGAGATTGGTGGAGTTAAGGGATTGATTGAAAAAGGTATTTTTGATGATGAATCGCAAATAGCAGATCTACTTTCTTTTCTTTCTCCACAGGTTTTTCCATATGAAACTTTTGATGGGATGTTTGAGGACTTGGCAGAAAGAGGTTACTCTGATCAGCAATATCAAGCCGTCTTTGACTTAGATCTCGTTGAATACCATAGCGAAATGAGGAATCATGGTTTCCCTGGAGAGCCTGCGGATTGGGATACATTTGGATGGCTTGAATTGACAACACAGGGACGGAAGGTTCGTGCTCAAATTCGGAAATCATCTTAGGTCTGAATCTAGAGTAACCATTGCAGCAAAGTTTTTAGTGGAGTCATCGGAATGTAAAGCACAGCCGATAACACGGTGTATGCGGGTCGCTATCGCTCACCAAAATCTTCGCTATGCTCAGACTTCGCATACACCGGAAACGTTATATGAAATTGCCCGCATTAAGAGAAGAAGATTAAAATGTCTTATACCCCTATAATACAAATCGATTAGAAGATATTGGTGAATCTGAATATGCCAAAAGAATTTAGGTATATATTCAACAAATGGGAGGATGAGATATTAAATATCGCCCATGAAGCAATTGAATGCGCCATTGCGTCAGCTTACTTGAGCCAAGATGGTGTGGGTTTACTGGAAAAAGTAGCTCAACGTCTAGCTGATATTTCAACGCAGGGTACGAAAACTGTGATTAGAGTTGTTCTAAGTGACCGTTTTGCCCCAACTAAAAAGGAACGGTTACGGATACTCCGAACACTTTCGAAACTCCCATGTGTAGAAACGAGAATCTATCATAGTAGGGAGTTTCAGCATCGAAAGAATTTTATTTTCAAAGCCAAAAACGAGATAAGAGTTATTGTGGGATCGGTTAATGCTACATCAGCGGGTCTGTTTAGAAATCTTGAATCCGGTGCTTTGGCTATTCATGACACAGAGGATTTAGAAGTAGGACTATTGATTTCTGAATTTGAAACGATGTGGGAGAAATCAAACCCCATACAACATTTTCTGGAGGATGAAACCATGCTAGATATTGACCCTCTTTTCAAGGTGGGCGAGAACGTAAGATATGTGACAACGGATCAAATTGGAACTATAAATGGTGTAATCGAACAGACCAGGGGATATTCTTACAAGGTTATGCTCGATGGAATGGTAAGAACAATATCTGAGAGGTTCCTTGAATCTTTTGTAGATGTAGAAGAAAATCTCGTTGAGAAATTCATCTGTGGAGATTTTGGCAATCACCAAGACTTCCGATTATTTCAGACATGGTTCCGCCTAACCCGCCCTTTAGAAAAAAATCTCTATAGCTATCTGGGAAGTAAAACGATATTCAATCAACATCAATTCAAACCGCTCTTGAGGTTTTTATCTCCAGCATCCGAGGAACGATTATTCATTGCAGATGAAGTTGGAGTAGGCAAAACGATTGAAACAGGAATAATCCTTACAGAAATGCTATCCAGAGATCGATTAGACAATAGAACACCAATATTGATCATCTGCCCAAATTCACTCGGCCCAAAATGGGTAAAAGAAATGAAAAGCAGATTCCAACTAGATTTTCATCTGCACGACGGAAATTCCCTCAAATACGCACTCGCATCAACATTACAGGACGGGCAATTACCACTCAAATATACTCATTCAATAGCATCCTTACAACTAACAAGAATGGAAGACCACTTAATTGCTCTAAAAGAAATAGATTCTAGGAGAGAATTTCCTCTATTCGGAATGGTGATAGTAGACGAAGCACATCATATGAGAAATACTGGAACCGACAGTAACGACCTCGGAAACGTATTAAGCGGAATGACAGACATGATGCTGATGCTATCTGCAACTCCATTAAACCTAAGAAATGAGGATTTATTCAACCAAATGCACATTCTAAACCCTGCCCTGTTCCCAGACTGGAGAACTTTTGAAGCCCTACAAAGTCCAGTGGTAATCCTGAACAAGATACGGCGACACATATCAAAAAACACACCTGAATCAAGAAGAGATATTATCACAAAGTTAGAGGAATTGAAAAGTCTACCCCTCGGGAATGTAATACTATCCCATCCGGAGGTATTAACTTATTTTAAGAGGCTAGATAATCCATCTCAATTCACACTTGAGGAAATCGTAGGATATGAACGCCTCTTTGTGACTCTTAGCCCATTATACTCATCATTTACAAGAACTCGAAAGAGAGAAGCCTTAGATCATCAAGTACAAAGAGAAGCCCTAGAGGTCCCAATAACTCTTACGGAAAGAGAAATGCAATTCCACAACGACGTAATAAAAGCAATAGAAAAGCACTATCTATCAAGTGGTGGAGATCCAAGAGCACTAACTTTTGTGACAAACACACATAGGAGGATGATCAGCAGCTGCATCCCGGCCATGAAAGAGTACCTAAGTTGGTGTTTAAGGGAAAACAAAATCCAGATGGTAGATGAAGCCTCTTCCGAAATTGAGGATGACAGTGTAGTTAGTTACATAGAACTTAGCTCCGAATTGAGAGATGAATTCAAACGATTATTAGATGAAGCAAATGATATCGAGAATGTTGATAGTAAATTCCAAGGATTCAAGAAAGTGATAAAGAGCACATTAGACAATCCAGAAACACCTCAAGTTATTGTATTTTCCTTCTTCATACGGACGTTAGAATATCTGAAACGGCGGTTAGAAAACGAAGGTATTAGCATAGGCATTATTCACGGAAAGATCCCTGTCAAAGGAAATGGAAAAGAGCCGGATAGATATGATATTATGGAAGAATTCAAACAGGGAAGATTTGACATACTTCTTTCAAGTGAAGTGGGAGGAGAAGGATTGGATTTTCAATATTGCCACGCGATAGTAAACTACGATTTGCCTTACAATCCAATGCGAGTAGAACAACGGATAGGAAGAATAGATAGATTCGGACAACAAGCAGATAAAATTATCGTGGCTAACCTCTTCATAAAAGGAACAGTTGACGAGCAAATATATGATCGTCTATATAGAAGAATACGACTTGTAGAGGATGGAGTGGGAGAACTAGAACCCATATTAGGAAATCAAATTGCAGATATACAGAATATGATTATAACTGGCCAATTAACTCCTGAACAAATCGAAGAAAGAACAAATAGATTACAGGAGTCCATCGAATCTGCAAAACAGCAGATGGAAGAATTCGAGAAACATAGGGCCGAACTCCTCAGCGACGATTATCTTGCTAAACCCATTAACAGACTATCAAAGAGCAATTTCATAGGTCCGGAGGATGCAATTCATCTGACAAAAGAATTCCTTTTAGATAGGGACAGCTGCCAATTCACTAAGATGGGAGATGGACTTGGAGTAATGGTTCTTTCAGACTCAGTTATATCAATATTGAAACGATTCCTAAAGAAACCAAAGAACGAAGGAGGCTATGACGCTCTAAATCCGTTATTAACGCCTAATGAAGAAGTGATGGTTGTCTTCGATGGATCAATAGCAGATGCTAATTCAGATCATCTGTTTCTTCCACCCACCGGTTATTGGGCACGTTTCATCACACATCAACTACAAGAAGAACATAAAATCCATCAAATATTCAGCTTCGGAACGAAAAAAGAAGACGTGGAACTTCCAGAAGGGGAATACATAATAACACTCTTTGAAGTCAGAATTGAGGGAATAAGGACCGAGATAGAATTCTTGGGCGTACCAATAGAGATGGCTAGTTCATCAATAATTGAAACGGAACTTGAAGCCCTGCCCCGCGTACTAGGGGCAGCAGAATGTACAGACATAGAATCAAATTTAGAGGATGTTGATATAAATTACATATTAGACAAAGCGAGGGAGCATTTAACCAATATATTAGAGGAACGAAGAGAAAAAGCTGCCGAGGAAAATCAATTTATGATTGATAGTAGAATAGCAGCACTTACAAGGGCAAGTGAAGCCAGAATAAAGACAATGGAACAAACACTGGAACGACATATACTAAAAAGAAAAGACATGGGAATGGAACCAAGTGAAAGATATGTTCGACTCACAAATGCCAGAATAGAGAACGATAAGAACCGGATTGAATCAAAGATTGATAAATTGAAAAGCCAGACAGCCCTTTCAATGGACTATAACCTCGAAGCTATCGTATATCTGGAGGTAAGATGAATGGGGTTGATGGATACAATTAGAGATGAGAATGTTAAATGGTATGGGGAATGTGTTTTACAACCTGGTGGGCCAGAATGGGGCGAGATATTTACTGAAAAATTATATGGCAAAAAAACACATTTCTTATTTGAACTAATCCAAAACGCAGAAGATGCCTGCGAAAGAAAACGAAAAAGCACAGGGGAAATGGGTTATAAACTAAGATTCAGTTTAAATGAAGATGGGTTAATATTCAGGCACAATGGAATACTGTTTGATGAGCGTGATATCAGGGGAATCTGTTATCTTGCCCGCCATCCAGATAAAGAAGACGTAACTCAGATTGGAACGTTTGGAATAGGTTTCAAATCGGTTTATGCATATACATCGTCTCCACATGTTTATAGTGGAGAGTATGCTTTTAAAATTGAAAACTTGGTTTTACCATCTGAAATAGAAAAAGACGATGTGAGCGAGAATGATGTAACAGTATTTCACATTCCCTTTAATCATAAAAAAGTAGATTCTGAAACCGCATATAGGGAGATAGGGAAAAAACTTCGAGACCTTGAATTGAGAACACTTCTCTTCCTTAGAAATGTTAGAGAAATCGTTTGGGAAATAGACGATGAGACTGGAAGTTATTCAAGGGAATGCGAATACAAAGAGGGGCATCGTCTGATAACCTTGTATAAGGATGGGAAAAATACTGAACAGTGGCTGATCTTTGAAAAAGAGATACCTAAAGATGAGAGTAAAAGAGTAATTGAAGTAGCATACTTATTAAAAGAAGATGGAAAAAATCAGAATATTGTACGGGCAAAAGACACCAAATTAGCTGTTTACTTTTCAACAGAAAAAGAAACCCATCTACATTTTTTGATTCAGGGCCCATATAACACAACAGCGACTCGTGAAAATATAGACGACGATGATTGGAACAAGTCT
>JARGGA010000235.1 GCA_029210805.1 Candidatus Thorarchaeota archaeon | reverse complement strand
AGCTGTGGCCCTTGATAGAGATTTAGTTGAAGATCCAGAGGCGATTTCTATTGTAAAACGACAATACGAAATGCTATTCAGAGAGAATATTGTAGACACTGCGGATATCACTGAAACCCGATTGAAGATGGCAACTATACCTAGAGGTGGAAGAGCTCTTGATAACAAAGTGGGAGGAGCTCCTGGGGTCATGATTCAAGAAGGAGGAACAACGATTTTTTGCCTACCGGGAGTACCTAGTGAATTGAAAGACATTTGGGAAACTGGTGTCAGGCCATGGATTGCTAGGAATTTGGTAGGAGCGTATTATGAAGAGATTGTCGAATTCGAAGTTATTGATGAGTCAGTATTTGCCCCATTCATAGAAAAGGCAATGATGCATAATCCAGGGGTTTGGATTAAATCCATGCCAAAGAGGTATGGAACAACCAGAATAATGAGAGTCTGGGTTTCATCGAGGGGGAAGAAGATTGGTGACGTGAAACAAAAAGTTACCATTGCAATTCGAACACTTGAGCGTGAATCAGGGTTAAAGTCGAATTCTGTTGAATAGAAATAATCTAAGGCCGATAAGTATATCCTTAGGTTTCCCAGTGCAGGGTGTCGGAGCGAGTGCAATTGCAGATCGACCTGGTAATTACTCTTCAAGATATTGTTGTCTTCTTCATAGCAGTGCTGTACGCACTTCTCACACTTATTGTCGCAGATATTGCACGAAGAAAATTAAACGTTGGTTCTGAGTTTACAAGGAGAATCGTACATCTATTCGCGGGAGCCGCCGTATGGACAGTTCCCTATTACACACATTCATGGGTAGCAACTTTTGTTGCACTCCTATTCACAGTTTTCTTATTGACAGCAGGTTCAGATCGATTCAGCAAGTTCTTTTCGGCAATGGCGCGACCCGAAGATATGGAGAATAATAGTGTCAGAGGACCTTTTTGGTATGCTCTATCAATTACAGTCTTGACTGGGATTTTCACTTTCGGGGGTCTCAGTGCAATCTACTTCATTCCTGCAGCCGCGATTCATATGATGATGTGGGGAGATGGTATGTCTGCACCAATTGGGATGAAATTTGGTGAGAACCACACTATTGAAATCCTCGGATCAAAACGAAGCCTTCAAGGAACTTCAGCACTCTTCATTTTCTCATTCATAGGAGGACTCGTTACATTCTGGTTCTTTGGCATTTTCAACTACCAAACCCTAGCACCAGGCGGTGTAGTGTTGTGGAGTGAGATAATTCTCATAATTCTTGCAGGTTCAATCACGGCAACGATAGTGGAATTTGTTAGTCCAAAAGGCACTGATAATATCACCCTGCCTTATGCTGCGTGTGCAGTAATGCTAATAGTTGCAGTCATGCTTGGCGTTGTTGTTTTCTAACGGCCAGGTTCAACAACAAGTCGGTAATAGTAGACTTTACCAGCAGTTGGGCTTTCACGTTCAATGCGAACGACATCCCCAATCTTTGCACCAAGAACACGAGCAGCGGCATCCTCTCGGGCGATTCTAGGTAGCTGGGTCTTTTTGATGCCATAGTGTTTAACAACTAGCTGAACTTCTTCAGGAGATGCTATCACATGCATTGGGACAATATCATGACCAAACAAGTCGAATGAAGCATATCCACCTTCTACAAGTTCGACTCGATGTTGGCGAGCATGTTTCTTAGCGGCGGGTGTAAAACGGGAACCTCCGACAAGCATGCCTTCCTGAGCATTCTGTTCTTCCATTTCACGGATAAGATCGCGAACGAGTGCGACACCTACAACTTTCGGTTCTTTGTAGATCCACACGACCGTCTTGACTGTAGTACCGCGTACATCTTTTTCAGGAAGCATCATGTACCTATTTTCATACTCGAATAGCTCGTTTGCGACAAATGCTCGAAGTGTTAGCAGACTGCGTGTTTTAATGACGAGATCAGGAAGTTCAACCACGAGTGTTCACCCAAGAAGTTAACGTGGTTTCCTCTTGTGTTGCCATATAAGGATTGCCAAGTGTATTATCTTTTGATAAGTGGTGGATAGAATACCTCAAATCATTCTCTGCGTTTCTAATCATCAGTGTATTCGCGCATTGGTTGGTTGCAACATACCAATGTTCCAACACCAGATTTTTGTACGACGACAATTTGCTGACAAATATCACACACATACGTTTTACCTTCTTTTGCCATGATGGATTCCTCCAATTAACTGGCTCTGTTTAGAAAGTTCACTACATATTACTTTTGCCACATTCTTTTCGGGTTCTAGTATGATTTGAAATACTCCATGCGGTGTAATAGAATACCACGCATAGATACAAATAGGACAATGCCAATTGCCAGTTAGTAATGGTTTGAGGCGATTCGCTTGGCAGGGTTAACTAAGGGAATGATTGCAGACGTAAAGAATGAGAAACAAATCTCATTACCAGAAGTCTTCTTTGATAATCCGATTCTTCGGGAAATGAAGGCCGCTATGGTAATCTATTTTGAGCGGTCTGGAGAGGTTCGTTTAATCCCGATGATGAAACTAGGAGGAGCCAGGGTAAGACTGGAAGTTGAGAAAGTCAATCCAGCTCTCATGCAGATAATGACACAGCTCTTCAAACAGCATGACCTCAAGGTGCTCTTTACGACAGGTTTCTGCTTTGAACAGAACAGATGCGTATATGAGGTCTATTTCGAGGCTGAAAGTATTAGGGATAAAGAAAATCAAATCCGGAATACGATTGATGGAATCCCAGGTCTCTTTGAGAGCGAGTTCGAGATTCTTGAACTTGGTAAGGGATGGTAGCATCAGACTATTCGAAGCGCCACATTTTCCTTGACGTTGGTTTCAACGATATCAAGTTTAATTTTCATAAGAGATTCCAGATATCCCTTGAGAAATGAAGCAGGGTAGAATGGACTCCCAATTACAATGATATCTTCCTGTATGCGTATGGATCCCCATCCTGCATCTTGAAGCAATTTCAGTACTAGATCCCTGCATGATACACTAGTAGGATCGCATCCATAGTTTATTTTCACAACATCGGCAACAGGAGCTTGTCGACCGGCAGTCTTTCCTAAATCGTATTGATCACTAGGAGTAAGGGTCGAGAAAAATACCGATGAGATTGTTTCCGGTTCTAACAAAACACGTACATCGTTGACGTAGATACCTCTCTCACCCCACTTGTTAACTGAGAAGTCAAGATACCACTTGACTGCATTTTCGATTAGTTGTGCGCGAGATCGTGCGACCTTTTCATCAACAAGTTTGTCTATTTCCTCCTTGATCGATTGACTTATTGTGACACTGATTATATTCTTTGTTTCCTCTTTTCTTTTGGCGCCTCTCTTAGCCTTTCCAGACATTGCTGTGTTCCTCCGTTCCTCCTAAGTCAACAGATATGAACGTAAATTCATAGAGGATATTGAAAAATATGGTAATATAGCTAGATAAATGCATTACTATTCTTTGTACGTCCCTCTACATCAAACAGCAAACCTTAATGGTTCCAACTTCTTGATTTCAATTGGGTGTTACTTTGGCACACTGTGAACTCTGGTTAGAGATGAAGAGATACGAGAAATCATTCCGAGTTGCACTTCTTGTTCCTGATGATTTTGAGGTGCCGGAAGAATACACGCGTTGCGAGGGATATCAGCACCCATCAAAGAAACGATTCTTCAAGACAGAATGGTTCTCGGGAATAAAAGGAGCCAAAGATAAGATGAATGAAACGGCAGAATTCTATTCTAAGAAAGACGCTAAGTTTCTATTTTTCAGAGAAATTCGTGAACCACTCTGCTGAGCAAAATCAAGAAAAAGAGGTTGTGAGGGGACTAGCCCCTCAGAATCTACATCGACTACGTTATTGTTGGAGCTGGCCAAGGTATGACTAGATTCAACAATCCAGGAGCTGCAATAGTGATTATTCCAACCGCTATGGCTGCAAGTCCAATTATAACAAGTAGTGGCGTTGAAGAGAATATCTTGCCAATCAGCGCAACAATGTTGATTATTAGACCAAATAATCCATAGAAGAAGAAGAATAGTATGGCAGCAATCACAGCCATCCATTTCAGAGAGGTAATCTGAACAATGTACTCTCCAACATAGGCAGTATTAACATATGGAATTAGCAGACCATACAATGTGAAAGTTACAAAGAGTGATGCTGCTATAGCAAAGACAAAAGCCAGCGGGAACTTCGACAAGACTCTCATCACGAGTGCAAATCCTGCTAAGATCAATACCCCAGCAACTATTGCCCCACCGGGTTGAGTCTGAAAGACAACGTATCCCACTAGAATGTCTAGTATTCCCACGAAGAACCCGACGAAAGTACCAATCTTTACGAGAATATCGAAAATAGTACCGAGAAGTGGAATTGGATCTGTGATATTCTCCAGAAGCCAAGCGGCAGCTAGAATACCAGTAATAATCAGAATCCCGCCAACAACCCATTCGTTAGCGAACCACACCATGATTTCGCCGAGGGTTAAATCAAATACACCAAATTGTAGCATTTCTACACCTCGTGCTTACTAATGGAGCATGAGTAATCCTTTCCTATAAACTATTCCTAGAGGAGTCCAAATCCCATAATTCCACTGGATAGTACAAAAGCTATGAGATAAAGGAGCACACAAAAGAATCCGATCAATATTCCACGACCTCCACCAACCATTTTCGTATTCTGATAACCTGTCGACATTGTTGTTATTGAGAGAGCCACAACGAGAGGGTATATTTCCGTCACAATAGAAGTACCTGGAGTCCATGATGGGCCTTCTGCTAGTAGTTGGCCAATGAAGAGGAATGGTGCAAGAGCTGACAAGAGACCTAGAACAACCGCACTAGTCATACTCAAGATGTGAACTTTCAGTCGTTGTGCAGCAATTATTGAGTCACGCTCTTTAGCAACTGCAGACCTTTGAACTAACCGCCCAGCAATTCGAGATATTCTTCCTCCTGCATCTCTAGCAGACATTTCGCACATTTGAACAATCATACCAATCAGATTTGATACTCTTTGGCCTAATGCAGAATCTGACGCCAAAGACATTGCCTCATGGATGCTATTGTGATGTTCATATATCGCACTTATTGCGGGATCTATCAATCGCTGAACCTCAGGTCCAATATCGTTCCTTACAGCGGGAAGAGCAACTTCCAGAACGTCACCCATTCTCAATCTCTCACCAAGCAGAATCATGAAATTCAGAAATTCATCATACTCGTGAATGATTTCAGATTGAGAGGGGGGCGTAAAATCACCTTGTCGCGGTCTATCAAAGTATGCAGAGAAGGCATGTGAGAATCTATTTCGAAGGACAAGGTTGATGATTATGAAGAATGGAGCAATCAGGATAACAGCAAAGTTTGTGGCATATCCACCCAAAGAGAAAGCAAGAGTGAACATCATAGGGACATAGGTTACTAATGCAGCAACTATCAGAAGTCTACTTTCAATCTCAAGATTCTTCTGACGCAAAGATGTATCGGCCTCAAATGACTCTCCGGATAGGATATCAAGAAGATCGGTATTTTGCTCTAGAGACGAAATGATAGCAATCAAATATCTTCTAAGGTCCTCAGAAGGCTGATTTCTTGCGAATTCAGAAAGGCACACTTCGGGTG
>JARGGA010000234.1 GCA_029210805.1 Candidatus Thorarchaeota archaeon | reverse complement strand
GATGGATGTTCCTATCCATTCAGTCATCTTTCTTTTTCCGATTTCGAGTAACAGTTATTACCAATACATCTTTTATCCACAAACCTCATTGCTTGGAGGATTCATCGTGGACATCAAGAAAGGTCTCATCGTTATCGCTTTCTTAGCAATTGTGTTCTATGCCCTTATCGCCGCAATTCATTTCATTACTCAGGGAGTCATCCCAATAAACTGCTTCGATTGCCATTGACACTTATCGCATTAAAGGAGAAAATTACATTCCAATTATTGGATCTGGGACTGGAACTCCAACTAGACCTGCTAGTCTCTTGTATATCTCAAGGTACTGATGTCCTCTGACTGTCACACTATATACTATGCTTCCTTCATCATCTTCAGATTGTAGAAGTCCACGATCAACCAACTCAAGTATACTCTCTTTGGCACGGTCAACAGGCATATTTGTGGACCTAGCTGCTCGTGTCAACGGACAATAGCCGTAAACCATTATAACCCGGATTATCTCTGCGAAGATGTCATAACGTGTCCGCTTTACTCGTTCTGCCTTTTTCTTCTTCTTCGCTGACATGAGAGAGCAACCGTCCTATCAAAATCACAAGTGCCATATAAGCAATTGTAAAGACGCTGAGTTTTCGCTCCAAATAGTCTTCCTGTATCAACACATAATCCTTATGACTGCCAAATCCTGCTTGACCTAGCCGGGGGTTCCATTTGATACTAGGAGCGTACATTCTCAGAGGTACCGGAGAACGGTTGTATGGTATTTGCTACGAGGAAGGTGAGCGAGTACCCGATAAACAGCTGCCTCCTCATGTACAAGCTACGGTTACACTCTTTCACTCAAGGGAGAGCACTATTCTTGGACAACCCTATACATTGGAACAGAATGAGTTCCTGTGGGTGTATACATTCTTCGAATCCTTTGTGGTTGTTATGCGTGTAACTCCAGATGAAGAAATTGCATCCCTTTCACGACGGATGGTTGCACTTGGAAGAGAGATTGTTCACACTTTTGGACGCGTTATGAAAATATGGAGTGGAAACATGGGTGAGATTGAGGGTATGGATGATCTAGTTGATAGCTTTGTTGAGCTAGATTTGAAATCGCCAGATGAAATGCTGCCAATAATCGATTCAGTTCTTGATGCTGTATTTGCGAATCACGAACTCGTCTATGCCGGTGTGATAGATATCACTGGCGAAATGCTCAGTGGTAATATTCCCGAGAGTCACCTTTCTCTTATTCAAGAACAGCTCCTTCACGAATCCGTAAAACCTTCAACCGATGTTGTTCCAACAACCATTGAAGTACAGGGGTACGATGTGCAGATTCTTAGAGTTCAATCCTTGACAGTAGCTGCGGCGTCTCATAAAGATGGAAGTAAAGTTGGCGCGAAAACTGCGGTTAGTGCAATTGCGCAGTCACTGAGCGATTCAATACTATGATTTGCTGTAAGACCTATAAGCGTGAAAGAAGTTGGTGATTTGATTCATTATGGATGCAAAAGGCGTCATAGCGCAAGCAGAGGAAATGATTGAGAACGCGCTTTGGGAATCCCTTGAAACCGAAAACTGGGAACAGGAACTTGCTGGATATCAGAAAGCAACTGAACTGCTGACATCTCTGAAGGGTCTTTCAGGTGCTATTGAACTTGAGCGGAAGCGCGTGTTGTCTTATTGTCTTATGAGAATTGATGAAGCACTTGTGAAACTAGAGCGAGAAGAAGGTGCAATACGAAGAGCTGAGGAATCTCTCGAACTAGCTATCCAATCAGGTGATAAGGTACAGATAGCGAGGTCAAAGCTGGCTCTCGGAATACGTTTACTAAATGAAGGGAAACTGCCCGCCGCCGAATCACATTTTGGCGATATCATCACAGAGGGACAGGATAGCGAGGATGAAGACATGAAGCAAGTTGTCGGTTGGGCTTTCTTGGTGCGTGCCAACATTCTCAAGGGGAAAAGCCTCTATGATCAAGCATTGTATATCGCGGAAACTGCGGCAGGACTCCTTGCAGGTATAAAGAATTATGCAGGTCTGGCTCAGACCTATTCCCTCATAGCAAAGCTGCAGATGGACTTGGGTAATCCTGGTGCATCTGAGGATGCTTCAGAAGCGAGTGAAGCATATGCCAAGAAAGCAAAAGAATTGCGCCAGTAACAGAAACCCCCCGACGAAAGACAAAAGTAGTCCCTAGAATCCTCTCCCTCAGAAATTGTTGAGGATTATATCATGCTGATTGTGGGAATATGTGGGTCTCCAAAGAAGGAGAGGTCCAATACTCGTCTTATGCTAGAGAAGGCTCTGGAAGCCGCTTCAGATTCTCTATCTGATGGTGAAACTAAACAAGCAACAACGATGCTGCTAAACATTAGTGACTTTGATATTCGTCATTGCACTGGTTGTGACTCTTGTGTTAGAAAAAAGCCATGCCCCGAGAGTGCCAAAGATGATATGCCCATGATTGAGGCGCATCTACTTCGAGCAGATGGAATCATTATTGCTGCTCCCTCATATTTCACATCTGTACCCGGAGTATTGAAGGATTTCATAGACCGGTCTCGTTTCCTCAAGATGCAAGACCATCAGCTGAAGAACAAAGTCTTTGGAGCTATCACATACGCCGGTCTGCGATATGGAGGCCAAGAGCACGTTATCGACGTTCTGAATAGATATGCTCTGGCTCAAGGCATGATTGTAGTGGGATCACTAGGGAGTCCTGTCAAAGATGGAACCTTTGGTTCTGGTTCGTTACAGACCGATGAAGCAGGTTGGCGATCAGCGAAGGATGATAGTCTTGCGATTCGGGGTAGCCAGAAGCTAGGATTGCGAGTGGCTGAAATTGTAAAGAAACTTCACTGAAAGAGGCTCTGAATAATGCAAAAACCAGATACAGCGGGTCAGGTTCAGGTCTATACCGGAAATGGAAAAGGAAAAACCACTTGTGCATTAGGTGCTGGTCTACGTGCCGCAGGTCACGGATTGGTGGTAACAGTCATTTCCTTCATGAAGGCTCAAGTTGCTTGGAGGGGCGATGGTGATGATGTGAACTATGGAGAATTCAGAAGCATCACATCAATTCCTAACTTCACCATTATTCCAATGGGCCGTCAATCTTGGGTGGACAAGGAAAACCCTGATCCCATAGATATCGAAATGGCTCAAGATGGGCTTAAGCTAGCTCATGAGATTCTTACAGAACATAAGTGTGATGTGCTGATTCTGGATGAAATCAATGTAGCTGTTGAATGGAATTTAATCTCACTAGAGCAACAAGCTGAACTCGTCACAATGAAACCTGATGATATTGAACTGATAATGACTGGCCGCTACGCTCGAGATGAAATCATTAACCTTGCAGATCTGGTTACTGAAATGAAGGAAATAAAACACTACTATACTGCGGAGAAAGCTGAAGCACGCAAGGGATTTGAATTCTAATCGTTGGAATCGAACAGTTAATATTCAGTCCTTCTAGGAGCAAACCTGTCTTAGCATTGGAGTTGCTTGTCATGGGCGTAGAAAAAGCAGAGAAAGGAGAGAGCGCTAGCGAGTCAGATGGAATGCTTGATGGTATCGCCAAAGCATTGAAGCATTGGGAAGAGGAAACGCTTGAGCCTCATCAGAAGAAACATCCTGACCGCCCCGATGAGTTCATGACCGTTTCTAGCAAACCCATTGCTCGAATCTATACGCCTCTTGATATTCCTGATTTTGATTATATGCGGGATTTGGGTTTCCCGAGCGAGTACCCCTATACTAGAGGGGTTCAGCCAACCATGTATAGAGGTCGCCTGTGGACAATGCGTCAGTTTGCGGGAATGGGTAACGCTGAGGAATCCAATAGACGATATAAATTCCTTCTTGCGAATGGTCAGACTGGAATTAGTGTTGCTTTTCATCTACCGACAATTTTCGGACGCGATTCAGACCATCCTTATTCACTAGGGGAGGTTGGTAAGCTTGGAGTCGCCGTTGATACTTTGAAAGATATGGAGATATTGTTCGATGGAATTCCCCTGGATCAAGTTACAACATCAATGACAATTAATGCTCCTGCATCCGTATTGCTTTCCATGTACATGGTTGCCGCTGCAAAGCAAGGCGTGCCAGCTGACAAGATTGGCGGCACGATTCAAAATGACATCTTGAAAGAATATATGGCGCAGAAATCCTGGATCTATCCGCCAAAGCAATCAATGCGACTAATAACAGACATTATGGAGTATTCTGCCAAGAACATCCCCAGATGGAACACAATTTCAATTTCTGGCTATCATATTCGTGAGGCAGGATCCACAGCAGCTCAGGAATTAGCCTTCACACTTGCAAACGGCATGGCTTATGTGCAGGCTGGTATTGAAGCTGGACAAGATGTAGACGCTTTTGCTCCGCGACTATCATTCTTCTTTAACGCACACAACGACATCTTTGAAGAGGTTGCAAAATACAGGGCGGCTAGAAGAATCTGGGCTCGCGAAATGAAGGAAACCTTCAAGGCCAAAGATAAGAGATCTCTTTGGATGAGATTTCATACTCAAACCGCGGGTTGTTCACTAGCAGCACAGCAACCGATGGTGAACATTGTTAGAACCAGCTATCAGGCTCTGGCAGCTGTTCTTGGAGGAACACAATCACTTCATACGAATAGTATGGATGAAGCTCTCTGCCTACCTACAGAAGACGCAGTTCGGGTTGCCCTCAGAACACAACAAGTTCTAGCCTACGAAAGCGGTGTCGTTAACACAATTGATCCGATGGCTGGATCCTACTATATAGAGGCATTGACAAATGAATTGGAGGAAGAAGCCTACAAGTACTTTGACCAATTTGAAGCCATGGGCGGTGTCATTGCTGCCATTGAGAAGGGATTCCCACAGAGAGAGATTGCTGAAGCATCTTATCGATATCAGAGGGAAATTGAAAGCAGGAAGCGTACAATTGTGGGTGTTAACGACTATATCCGCGAGGATGAGGATATCACGATTCCGGTGCTTAAGATAGATCCATATGTTGAGAAAAGGCAGATTCAACGTACTCAGAAGATTCGAAAGGACCGGGATAGCAAGAAAGTACAGGAATCCCTTGATGGACTTCGAAAGGCATCAGAAGGTACCGATAATATCATGCCTCATGTGGTTAACGCTGTGAAAGCATATGCAACTATTGGCGAAATATGTGATATCTGGCGAGATGTTTTCGGAGAATGGGATGAACCTAAGATATTCTAATGGTGAATCGAAATGGTACACAGGAATCCTTGACGAATTCCTGTGATTTACTAGAATCTAATTGCTGCCGTCAGAAGTGTATTCTAGCGTTGATCCAGCCCAACCGTATTCTGGTTCTTTATCAACAATCTCTGTTTCAGTAATGACTGTTTCAATTTTCAATTCGCGAGCTCCCATTTTTTTGGCAACCCGTCGAATCGCTCTTTTGCTTAGATTGATGAATACTTCATTGAATACAATAACTGGCATTACAAAAGTCATTGCGAGCAGGGGAATACCGAGTGAAAACACAAACGCCCAAAAAATCCGTATAGGATCTGTTGTTCCATCTGTGATTAGTGGCAGGAAATGTTGAACAAACGAAACAATGGGAATGGCAAATAATGTAAAACCTGCAAGCAAGTTACTCA
>JARGGA010000233.1 GCA_029210805.1 Candidatus Thorarchaeota archaeon | reverse complement strand
ATTAAACGAAGAGAAACACCTTGACTATATCAAGTAGCATTTCAACAACCCTGAGATGAGAGTGCTTCTTGGGGGGTATATTCCAGTCACACGGAATATGGAGAAAGAATGGATTCAAGCTGCTGAAGAGAGTCTGAAGAAGAGAAGCGAATTCCACTTCGCGATTGAGAAGCTACCTGAAGCAGGAATGATTGGTTCCTGTGCATTGTCTGATGTTGATTGGCTATCAAGGAACTGCTTACTGGGTATAGCAATTTACGCTAAGAAAGACTGGGGCCAGGGATTAGGCTTTGAAGCTCTAGAACTACTGATTGATTTTGGGTGGAGTCACCTAAATTTGCAGCGTATCGAGCTAGGTGTACATTCCCATAATCCTCGGGCGAAACACGTATACGAAAAACTTGGTTTCAAACATTATGGCACCGCACATGGGAAATATTTCATTAATGGCGAATATATCGATACAGACCTAATGGAACTGCACAGAGAATAAACAAGAGCTATTGACTGACATCTATGGAATGAGTTTGATTTAGATGAATCGCTGCATCAGCTGACTAGTTATCGCATCGATATTCTCGGGTGTCACTCCCTGCGACAAATAGATTTTCTCTACCCTTGTCATCTTCTGCGCATCGTTCAAGTCTTTCAACCCTTGAAAAATACCAATTCTTCTTCCTAATTGGTAGAGTGTTTGACTTACAGGTTCCAGATTAAGAAATTGATCAATGACGTTCAATATTGCAGTCTTATCCTCAGGAAGCTGACCATCGACCTCAGGAAGCAGATTGAGTATATGGTCACTCACGATTCGCGTATCATTTACGTCAAGATTCTCGATGAAGAGGCGTAGTTCATGCATGACATCCAAATCACTACATTTCTCAAACCCAGCAAAGATAGATTTTCCTTGAGGAAGTGCCAGTGGGCGAAGTCGAATGAAATCAGGATTGATTTGGCTAAGTGCATCTGCCGTTTCCATTGCATGGTTTCTGGATAACTTCAGACCTCCTAAACCAGGCATTACATATTCAGAGAGCTCAATTCCTGCAGTTTTGACTTTTTGACCCGCAGTGATGTGCATCTTCTTTGTTGCACCTTTTCTTACTCTCTTGAGAACTTCATCTGAGCCTGATTCCATACCAATGTGTAAACGATTGAGTCCTGCTTTAGCGAAGTCACGAATGTCCTCATCTTTGATCTTTGCCACTGTACTTGAACGAGCATAGGATGTTACTCGTTCAATTGACCGAAATCTCTCTCGAAGGTATCTGAGTATCTCAATGATGTCTGATGGAGGAATAATCAGACTATCTGCATCCTGAAGGAAGACGGATTTCATTCCATTCCGAAACCAAAGCAGAGCAGACCTGTATGCTTGCGGATCTGTTGCGTACAACTTCGTCCCTACTTCCATAATCTCTTCTTCCGAGTCAGTCGTATTGAGCTGGTCAATATATCTCGAAATTGAATCAATATCCCTCTTGATATGATTCACAGATCTTCGAGAATATTCTCTTTCCTTGTATACTGGGCAAAATGTACACCGATTCCAATGACAATTTCTTGTGATGCGTATGAGAAGACTATACGCTTCACTCGGCGGTCGAATTGGACCAAGTTCAAACCCCCAGTAGTCTGACATTCTTCCATCCTCTACACAAAATTGAGAAAATACATGTATTGGAGTTTATCCAAAGTTTCAGCATCTTTCGTGCTATCCCTCAGACTTTCCATGAATTCTTTCGATTCAACACGTGAAGTATTGATACATTCCTGCAAGAGGTCTATGGCTGCTTCGTATTCTCCACTGTCGAAGAAGTTCTCAACCCTTTCCCAAGCAGATGTAACTTCTTGCTTTTCCATGGCAGAAATCTCGAATCTATGTTGTTAATTGATGTGATATAGATATGTATCACAAAAGACGTTTGGAGGGAAAGCATTTTATCGAGCATTTCTGAACTGCCGAACCTGTCTTCCGCGGAGTGGACACAGCTATGGCAGAAGCATCAAAGCCGGTTATCATTATCGGCGCAGGAATAGCAGGAATGCGTGCAGCCCTCGATTTAGCAGACATGGGCGCTCAAGTCTACATGGTTGAGAGATTACCATCAATTGGTGGACACATGTCCCAACTAGACAAAACATTCCCCACCCTTGATTGTTCTATGTGCATTCAAGGTCCTTGGATGGTAGATTGTTCTCGTCATCCAAATATAGAGATTCTTGCTTATTCAGAGGTTCAAGAAGTAACTGGGAAACAGGGCGACTTTATGGTTAAGGTCCTGAAACGTACAAGACGCGTGGATGCTGACAAGTGCACTGGCTGTGGTGATTGTCAACGTGTGTGTCCTATAGAAATCCCCAATGAGTATGATCAATCGTTAAAGATGCGAAAATCAGCTTACATTCCATTTCCACAGGCTGTGCCAAACATCGCCACTATTGATATCGCGAACTGTATTGAGTGCATGATGTGTAAGAATACATGCAAGGCAGAGGCAATTGACTTTGATATACCCGATGAAACCTTCGTGATAAATGCTGGTTCAATAATTGTGGCTACTGGCTACGATCTACTGGATCCCTCAACTGTTCCTGAATATGGATATGGTCGCTTTCCAAATGTAGTAAGTGCCTTGGAATACGAACGAATGGTTTCAGCTAGTGGACCAACGAACGGTGTAGTAATGAGACCTTCGGACGGTCGTGAGCCACACAAAATTGGATTCATTCAGTGTGTGGGCTCTAGAGATGTAAACCACTGTGCCTATTGTTCAAAGATATGCTGTACCTATGCAACCAAAGAGGCCATTATTACAAAGGAACATACTCCTGAAGTACACATTGACATTCTCTACAATGACATGCGTGTGTTTGGCAAGGGCTTTGAGGAGTTTCTTGTCCGCGGTGAGAATGAATACGAGATTAATTATGTCAAAGGCCTTCCAAGTGAGATATGGGAAGATGCTGCTACTGGTGACCTATTAGTAAGACACAGTAATGCAAAGGGACACGAGGTCTTAGATGATAGATACGACTTGATTGTTCTTTGTCCCGCCATGGTTCCCGCACAGGAATCCGACCTAGTTGAAAAACTTGGTATCAATACTGATGAGTATGGGTTTGTTGCCGCAAATAACGACGCGTTAGTAATGTCAACAACCAGTGTCCCAGGTATTCATCTCTGTGGTTCTGCACATATGCCCAAGGACATTCCTGACTCAGTTGCTCAAGGAAGCGCTGCAGCTGCATTGGCTGCCATGGACATTATCATCACGAAATCCGAAGAAACCGAAGCACTTACTGAAACCGATTTAGAGTTGATGGCTGCTGAACCTAGAATAGGTATTATTGTGTGCTCCTGTGGAATCAATATTGCAGGCACTGTTGATGTTGCTGAAGTAACAGAATATGCGAAAACCCTGCCTAATGTGGTCTATGCAGAGAATCTTCTGTACTCCTGCTCCTCTGATGCTCAGGAAGTTATCAAAGATGCGATCAAAGAACACAACCTCAATCGGGTTGTAGTCGCATCATGTACGCCTCGAACTCACGAACCACTTTTCCGGGCTACTATCGAAGAAGCCGGTCTAAACAAGTATCTGTTTGAACTTGCGAACATTCGAGAACATTGTTCATGGGTACATCAAGCCGACAAGGATGAAGCAACAGCAAAAACTATGGACCTTGTACGCATGTCAGCAGCACGAGCCAAGCTGCTCGAAGCGCAAGAAGAGGCTGTCACACAAGTTGAGCCAGTTGCTCTTGTAATTGGTGCGGGTGTTGCAGGAATGGCTGCCGCAGATATTGTAGCGCAGAAAGGATTCAAAGTTATTTTAGTTGAAAGAGAGGATAAAGTGGGAGGATTTCTTAATGACCTCCATACTGTGAATTTTGATTACCGTCCAGCATCTGAAATTATTGCTGAGTATTCTGGAAGAGTTGAGAAGAACTCGAATATTGAGCTTCGATTGAACTCTGAAGTCACTGAAGCTATGGGCTCAATCGGTGACTTTGATGTAGTTATCAAGACCGGCAAAGAAGAAACCACTGAGAAGGTAGGAGTTGTAATTCTTGCAACCGGTGCAAAGGCATTAGAAGAAAAGGGACTCTATGGTTTGAAGAAACTCCCCGAGGTCATGACAGTTCCTGAATTCAATGGGAAACTCGTTTCTGGAGAAGGGCTCAAAGACGGAGAAACCTTTGCAATGATTCATTGTGCTGGCTCTCGTGAAGATGAATCCCTTGAGGGTTCACGGACTTGGTGTTCAGGCATCTGTTGTATGGTTGCCCTTGAACATTCTCTTGAGCTTCTGGAAAAGTACCCTAATTCTCGAGTATTCCACTTCTATAGAGACCTACGTGTCTTCTACAAAGCGGAGGACAAGTACCGAGAAGCGCGGAAGAAGGGCGTGATCTTTGTTCGATTTGATAATGCTTCGCCGCCTGAAGTTAAGAAGAGTAAAGACAAGGCGCTCCAAATCACGGTTGTGGATCAAGTGCTAGGCGCTGAGTTGACTATGGATGTGGATCATGCTGTCTTGGCCACTGCAATGATTCCACGAGAAAACAAAGCCCTCTCTGAATTATTCAAGGTGCCTTTGAACCTCTCAGGATTCTTCATGGAAGCACATCCAAAACTTAGACCTGTTGACTTTCAGACAGATGGTGTCTATGTTGCGGGTGTAGCAACAGCGCCCAAGAGCATAATGGAATCTATTGCTCAAGGACAGGCTGCTGCATCTCGTGCTCTAGTGCCACTTATCAGGGGTATCAGAAAGGCTGAGGCTATTGTTTCTGTAGTTGACCCCGAGATATGTGTTGGATGCGGTACTTGTGAGATCAACTGCGCCTACAATGCCATTGAGGTAGTGCCTGGCGATGGTGGCCATGATTATTCTGTAAGTAATCCTGTTCTCTGTCAGGGTTGTGGCAAGTGTGCGGCGGGTTGTCCTGCAGGCGCAATAACCATGAAACACTTCACAGATGATCAGATCATTTCTCAGATACGTGCAGGGCTTCAAGATATGCCGGCACAACAACCTAGGATTCTTACAATAATGTGCAACTGGTGTACATACGCAGGCGCAGATTCTGCCGGTGTAGCACGCTTGCAGCAACCAACCACAGTACGTGACATTCGGGTTATGTGCACAGGACGAGTCAGTGTAACCCATATCCTTGAAGCATTCAGACTTGGTGCCGATATGGTGTGGATTTCAGGTTGCCACTTTGGCGATTGTCACTATGTTGATGGGAACGTATCATTTGAGCGGCGGTTCGCCATTGCAAAGAAGATTGTTGAGAAAGCTGGATTAGAGCCAGAGCGATTACAGTTTACGCAGATCAGTGCAAGTGAAGGACCAATCTGGGCCGAAACAGTGAAAGAGTTCACAGCATTGGTTGAGAAACTGGGACCGAGTCCACTAAGACCAAGGGGGCGCTAAAAATGGCGGATGCTTGGGGTAATTTCAAATCATTTGAAGGCAAGAAGTTCGAGGCCTTTGATGCTGAGTTCACAAAGCAGGCTTCTGAACTCATAGGCGGACAGGACCTAACTGCATGCTATCAGTGCGCAAAATGCAGTGCTGGCTGTCCTGTAAGTGATAAGGTCAACATTCAGATTCACGAGGTCATGCGGATGCTCCTCTTC
>JARGGA010000232.1 GCA_029210805.1 Candidatus Thorarchaeota archaeon | reverse complement strand
CCTTCTGCAGATTATCCTTTTCTCAGTTCTTTCATTAATTGGTCTAGGATTGCGATATCGAGAACTCATGATGATTGGCTCAATTATACTGATCATTGGTTCAGTAGGCCCTGTAGTCTATTTCGTATCATCAATTCCTGCTTTGATAGGAATGACCATTCTTGGTGGAGCGCTCATTACACTGGCTATTCTGTTCCACTTGCTTACCTTCATCGCATGGTATAGGAATTGATGGACTATTCCTTGTCATTGAAAAGTACAGCAGCGGTTGTCCAATCCGGATAGCTCTTGTCCTTCAACGGCTTTTCATCATAGACAGGTTCAGCCGTAGATCTCTCAAGAGATTCATCTTTCAGAATTCTATTGTCATCTTTTTTTGGTGCCCATTTTCCCTTGCTACATTCATCGGCAACTTTGGATGCTTCTGAGATATTATGAATATATAGAGCCACAAAGAAATCCGTTCCACGTGTGTACATCTGCCGATTAAGGGTCGCGCAACCTTGGCAATCGCAGTGTTCAAAAGCTGCAAGTCGAACTGGCCGTTGGTGGATTCCAACTAAGTATCGCCTGCGGGCGGTCATATAAAGCAGCATGGACGTATCGATGCTATCCATTCGAACCTCTTGAAGATAGAATGGAAGTAAACGCACATCAGGTAGTCCAAAAGTATGCAACCAATATCCTCTGGTGAGATTCCTAACATACGTAATCACCTGCTGAAAGAGGTCTTTGTCATGACGGTAGAGTGGAAGGATTCCTCCTGCTGCAAATTTAGTCACGCCATGAGTACGATAGAACTCGAATAAATCGTTGATGTATTTCTCTTCGACTCCTTGGATAACTCCAATTACCTTCTCCGATGGCACAATTTCCAAGATATCCAACAAATTAGATTTTATCTCCTCGATCTTCGCACGTTTTGGTTTGTCTTCATCGGTGGCAAGGATTATTTCGTCTGGAGAAACAAAGAAATCCGCACCAGACATTTCGTATGCTTCAAATATCTGATTATTAGTTAGTTCAAAATTAATCTCAATTCCAAGTTTCTCTGCAAGTCCCGCCTTTTTAGCTTCAATTTCGAAAATTCCTGTATCTGCAACAAGACTATTCGTTTTCGGAAAACCCAATTCAATAAGACCTTCCTTCAATGTTTGTCCAGATCTTGCCAATGAGTGCAACCAGAAATCATTACTACGATAGACATCATACGCCGTGAAAAGTACAGCCTTAGTGTAAGGCCACTTGACCAGCGGCTCCTCTCGAAAGAAACTCATTGACGCAAAATGGTATTTCGGAATAAGATATGATAGAGCGGTTTCTCTATGTTCTTTTGCCCTCTTCATATAACTCCCTCTACCAATGAGTATCAACTCAATTAGTACCTACGTGTTATTTCATTCTCATTATATATAAAGCACACACGATTCGAAAAATCGAATGTAGGATGTCGGGTTCGTTACATCTATATTCGGTCACGGAGAACCAAAAGTAGGTGTGAACAATGGGCAATCCTTGGTTGAGCAAGAAAGCATTCCTATACTTCGGTGGTGCATTTGTACTACTACTTGGTGGCGTAATCGTTCTGATGGCTCCCTACCACTATACAGGATACGTAGCACTACAAGGGGATACTGACGCATTCGAAATCTGGGATACTGCAGGATATTATCCTCAACTTGAGATTGCTGTCACTGTAACTCCTGAAATAAATGAGAGTGTGTATGTAGATATTCGTGTCATAAATAACGAAACACATGTGACCCATACAATGAATATTACCCTCTCTACAGATGACATGTTACAAGATACAGAGCGACTATTGTACGAGAAGCGGCAGATCATAGACCTTAACCCTGGGAACTATACAATCTTTGTCGATAGAATTGAAGGTGCTACAGACATGGACATTTCATTCACACAGATTAGTGACTCACGTCTTTACATAGTCACCGGAGGTGTCATGAATATTGTCGGACTCTTCATGGGTGCTTTTGGGTATTGTATTGGTGGCTCTTTGATTCCAACTGGTGAAGAAGCAATTGTCGAATGGGGTTGGGATGAACATCAGAAGCCGAAGTAGGCTCAAAAACGGACTCCTTTCGAGTCCCAAGTTAGTGTTACACTGGAGTATGTTCTGATTTTACACACGCTCTTGAGTGAATTTGCTTCTGATTTCACTTGAGTGACATGACCGAAAAAGAAACAGCTTGGCTGCTCAAAGATAAAGTCGTAACTGACTTCAGAGGATATCCCATTGGCAGAGTTAAGAAACTCTGGTACGATTCATCCAAGGGTCCCTTGGTGGTCATCGAAAGGAATCAATCGAAAGCCGCGACCACTTGGGAAGCAATCCCCCTTCAATCGATTCATACAGTAAGTGACGAAGTTAGACTTAAGCCTCCAACCTTCGCTGAATAAGGATTCTTTTCCGAATCAATTAGATTCAGGAGATGTAAGAAATGACACTTCGAAACACATTGGTTTCATCGGTTCTTTCCAGCTTGGGTCTGGAACAATCTGATGAAGCCAATCTTACAATTCAGATTTTTACAAGCAAGCGATGCACCTTCTCCAAGGTAGCGATAGGTCAGGCGCAAGATGTAGTCGCTCGGTTGAATTACAAGAATCGCAGCATCAGAGTTGTAGAATCCCCTGTAGATGATAATCCCTCACTACTCGAAGATCTCAAGATTGTGGCACTACCAATGACAGTAGTGAATGATTACTATCTTGTAGGAGTGCCATCTTCTGGAGAATTGGAATCTATTATTAGGAATATCCTAGAATCCTAATCATTTCTGAAATTCATCCAGAAAATCCTACTCCAAGAACAAAATAGGCATTCTCCTTCGTAATGACCCTTTGCTGTTCATAATTCAAATCAATCATGTTGAGTGATGCTTGTAGATGACCATAGTCGGTATGGTGGCCCGAACCAAATATTAGCTTCCTGACACCTACATCTTGAACTAGTGCATCCAGATACACTCTGAGAGGAGATTCCACCAATCTAACTAGAGTGTACGATGTTTCAAGCCAGATGTTCTGTCTAGCTAATAATGGAATCACATTCGGGAAACTGAATAGTCCTCCCATATTGAGAACAACAAAACGCCCTTCTGGGTGCATCAAAGAAGAACGGTCAACAAAACTTAGATTCTCTCCCCTTAGTTCTCTACTCCGAAAATAGACCGCTATGTCCTCGTGAACTGCAGCTCTTACTAGAGCATCCGCAGCTGGGTCTCCAGGATGATAGAGACTTTCCTCCATTACGAGGGAAACACATCCTTGATCCTTATACTGTATAAGCGCTTTTCTGGCATCATCAATTGGTCGTGGGAAAATGGTGCATGCTGAGAACAATCTATCGGGATAAATTGCACAGGCTTTCAGATAGAGGTCTGTGCCATCATATGCGTTACAAGGAACAAGTACAGACTTCTCTATACCGAATGTATTCATTCTATCAATCAGAAGATCCACTTGTTCGCCAAGGGTCTTATGGTCAACCTCGTGGATGGCCATCCGGTTCATTCCAAGCTGTGTGTGAACATCTGTGGTCATTGAAACAACCGTTCCTACAATATCATGATTGTCTTTTCTTTGTTTGCAGTGTGTAGCAACCATATCTCTAAATAAGATGAGTTCTTTCAGTGAGATTGATAGTATTGTCAGAAAATGAAATACGAACTCTGTTTCGTCGTTTAGAAGTATTTGCTTTCGATTTGAATCGCGACCGGTATATGCTTCTGGAATACCTTGGTCCCCTTATTGATGGATGTAGAGCTGCACTCAATGTCAGTTTGGAAAAGGCTCAAGCTTTGCACACATTAACAGAGAATGATATTGATACATTCTTGGAAACAACATCTCCTTCTTTTCTAAGTCTGACTATATGCTTTCAGATAACTGACACAGATGAAGCCTGTTCTATAGTATTTGATGCTGGTCACATATCTTCGTTTGATGAATGCATTGAACCTGACGTAGTTGTGGCAGGTCCTGAGAAACTGCTTATGGCTCTCTTTGATGCTGATGCGAATGTTTCGCCTATTGATGAACTTGGGGTATCTTACCAAATAGCAGGCAATGAACCGAGTGATATCCTTGAGGCTCTTGGTATGTTATGCTACACACCTCTTCTACGAGTGGCGCGATCCGGTATAGATCCCGCCTCACTATTATCCGAAAACGCTGATTCTATCATTCTGGCTACCGCATCCGATCTTGTCAATAAGATGGTCCAGCGGTGGGTAGACGTGCAGGCCGTTAAATGATATTATAATCCATGATACGGAAAAATCAGTTCCTTTACTCTTCGAATCACTCTTTCTAAGTCAGAGGATACTTGTTCCCTCGGGAAATACTGTTGAACCACATCTGCTTCATCTCTCATTCCTTCTGGGAAACTTGCATACCCCATTGACCTACATAATTCTAAGAAGTCCTCTGGCAACTCCTGAGGTACTTTCTTATCCAGCATGATTGCTAGGAACAATGTCCACAGACGTGCAACATTGACTGGATGATAACCTCCACCCCCAACTGCAAGCCAACCAATCTTACAAATTTTGGATGACAACTTTTTGAGTTTCTTGAGCATGACCTCGTAACCGTGAGTTGAATATGCGAGCTGGGCTATTGGATCCAAGAAATGTCCATCGACCCCAAGCTGGGTTACCAGGAGGTCAGGCTGATATGACTCGAAAAGAGGTTCTACAATCTCATCAAGAACCTGAATAAGTTCAGCAGATGATGCTCCTGGGAGTACCGGTATATTCACCGAATACCCCATACCTTCGCTAGCTCCTGATTCGTGGACGGCTCCGGTACCTGGAAACAGCGTTTGTCCTGATTGATGCATCGATACTGTAAGAACGTCCTTCGACCTGTAGAATGCATTCTGCACTCCGTTTCCATGATGTGCATCTGTAATATCCAGGTACAGAACTTTACATGGTCTTTCTTTTTGAAGATGCATTACTGAAATCACAACGTCGTTGAAAATGCAAAATCCAGAGGCCTCTGATCTATGAGCATGATGCAATCCTCCGGAGATGGCAAAAGCATTGGACGCCCCATTCATGATTTGCCGCATGGCATCCAATGTCCCCCCCACATATCGTGCTGCCGCATCATAGATATTTGGAAACGTTGGATTATCTGGAGTACCTAGACCATGACGAAAATCGGACTCTCCCGTTTCACCGTTGCGAATGACGGCATCGATATACTCTGCAGGATGAAAAATCTCTAGTTTCTCTCTAGATGGAACATTCACATCTATAAGATTCACATTGTCCAGAAGTCCTAGTTGTTCTGAGAGTAGATATGTTAGCTTCAACCTATCAGGTTTCAAAGGATGGTCCTTTTTGAACTCGTATTGTAGCAGAGCATCACTATAGGGGTAGACCAATTTGCCTCTCATAACACTAAATGTAAATCGCGAATCTCTTATGTATTTCTTGGCGGTGTGGTCTAATACCATTCGATAGTACCAGGAGGTTTTGTTGTAAGGTCATATGCTACACGATTGATACCCTTGACCTCATTTGCAATTCTTGCTGCAGCATCCAGTAGTATGTCCCACGATGGACGACTTACCGATGCTGTCATGGCATCAATACTCTCGACAATCCGGATGATTACTACTTGAT
>JARGGA010000231.1 GCA_029210805.1 Candidatus Thorarchaeota archaeon | reverse complement strand
AGATTCTATGATGCAGACCGCAGAGATATTATCGAGTACAATGGCTACCCGTACAAGGTTGATGATAAGGGAAAAGTTAAGGTAAAGGAAAGGGAATTCGACGTTGTTAATGGTAAGGTTACAATAGATAACGAAGAATATTCAGTAATTGCACCCGGCAAGATGTACATTGATAATCTTGATATTGCATTTTTTGGCATTGAAAACCTAAGAGCTAGTATTGGAATGGTCCATCAGGACCCCTTCTTGTTCTCTGCTACAATAAAAGAAAACATTGCATTCGCAAAGCCGGATGCAGGGATGGAAGAAGTCATTGCTGCGGCTAAGGCTGCAAACATTCATGACTTTATTGAAACACTTGATCTAAAATACGATGCTATAGTTGGAGAGAGAGGTGTAACATTAAGTGGAGGACAGAAGCAAAGGATTGCAATAGCTCGCGCACTATTAGCAGATCCCAAGATACTCATCCTTGATGACTCCACAAGCTCTGTTGATGCCAAGACAGAGATGCTGATTCAGAAAGCATTAGAGACCCTCATGGAAGGTAGAACCACGTTCATAATTACTCATAGATTGAGTACAGTGCGAAATGCTGACCTCATTGTAATGATGGAACATGGAAGAATATTGGAAATGGGATCGCATCAAGAGTTGCTGAATCGTGGGGGTCTGTACGAAGGGATCTATAAAACCCTAGAAGAAATGGAAATGGCCGCATTATCTGTATCTGGAGGTGTGTCCAATGAGTAGTGGCCTCAATAAACAGGATGATCCAGATGCTCGCGCCTATATATTCACCGACACACAGCTACTTGGGCGAATGGTAAGATTCATGCTGGAATACAGAAAGTTATTCGCTATTGTAGTTGTATTAGTGGCCCTTGGTATTGCTCTAGAGGTAGCTCTTCCATTTGTGTTACGTCAAGCGATAGATGTTGATTTCCTAAGTGGAAATCTTCAAGCACTCTTATTGACCACTATTCTCTATGTAGTGCTCTATGTCATTCAATGGATAGCTAACTACAGCACGGAATACCTCACTACGCAGATAGGGCAGAATGCAATCTATGATATCAGACAGAAACTCTATTCACGTCTACAGGTCCTGTCCCAAGATTTCTATGACAAATCAGCATCGGGACGCATTATCAGTAGGATAACAAGCGATGTAGATAGAATGAGTGAATTAATGAGTGGAGGGCTGATTAGCACATTTGCTCAAGTATTCATCGTGCTGGCAATTGGTGCTGTTCTATTTACTGTTGACTTTCAGTTGGCTATTGCCTCACTTGCCATTGTCCCAATTCTACTTATTGCAACGCTTCTGTTTCGGCGAAAACTACGACATGCGTACAGAAGCACGAGGAAAACAATCTCAAGTGTTACAGCAAGCCTTGCGGAAAGCATCTCCGGTGCAAAGGTCACCAAGAGTTTTGCCAGAGAACGAATCAATATTGAAAACTTTGATGAACTGAATCGAGCAGATTACGAGTCCAATGTAGATGCGGGAAAATCACAGGCAATGTTCTTCCCAAGCATTCGTTTAATTGGTACTCTTGGAGTGGTTCTCATTCTATGGATAGGGGGATTCAGGCTAATTGAAGGAACCATTTCATTAGGTACGGTGGTCTTATTCATTCAATTCAGTGGCAGATTCTTCAGACCTATTCTGATTATTGCCGACTTCTACACATCAGTACAGAACGCATTTGCTGGAGCCGAGAGGGTCTTCAGCATAATGGATGAAATTCCGTCAATCGAGGATAGTCCCACTGCCATCAAGATGCCAGAAATCAAAGGCAGAATAACATTTGACCATGTATCTTTTGGATACTTAGAGGATACTCCAGTTCTTGTTGATTTTAACCTTGATATCCAACCTGGAGAAACAATAGCCCTAGTTGGAAATACAGGTGCGGGAAAAACAACCGTTGTGAGCCTCCTCAACAGATTCTATGAAATCTGGGAGGGAGCCATTAAGATTGATGATACAAACATTCAGGATGTCACTCAAGAATCACTAAGAGCAGGGATAGGTCTTGTTCTTCAGGACCCATTTCTCTTCATGGGTACAGTTAGAGAAAACGTACGATATGGCAAACCTGATGCAACAGATGAGGAAATACTCAAGGCGACAGAGGTAATTGGTGCTCGACGCATCTTTGAGAATCTTGAGAATGGTTTCGACACCGATGTGGGTGAGAGAGGAGGAAAACTCTCAGAAGGTGAGCGGCAACTTGTTAGTTTTGCGAGAGCTCTTCTAGCAGACCCGAAAATCCTAGTGCTCGATGAAGCCACAAGCTCCATTGATATCTATACGGAGCATGCCATTCAGAAAGGTATGAGAGCACTCCTTAGCGGACGGTCATCAATAGTGATTGCCCATAGATTATCTACAATTGTAAATGCAGACCGCATTCTCGTTCTAGAAGATGGAAAAATCGTTGAATCAGGAAGGCATCACGAACTTATGAACAAGAAGGGAAGGTACTACTCACTTTATGAACTCCAAATAAAACCTAGAGGGATTCAAGCTCAAACACAATAATGCAAAAGGAATAGGAAGGTCCCCACTCAATGAGCGAGGACCGAAAACAACGGCTGAGTAGTGCTAGTCTAATCATCCCAGTCAAATTCATCTACATTGTCCCAAGCTTGATAGCTTGATTGACCATGGCGACGATGTCCATGGGATGAGAAACTACCTCGACTCAATTCGCGAGTTACACGAGAGATTCCTTCCATAGCTGAAGATACAGCTCGTCCAATAGATTCTCCGAGGTCCTCCAATTCGGGAATACCGGAGATTCCATCCTTATCAACAATTATTGTTCTTTTTCCGTCGCCGCCAATAGATACTCTATCCTTGGTGACATATACCATATTCTTGTCATTCAATACGAATACCTTCTTACCATATGTGAATACTGTGCTATCTCGACTTGCGACAAGAACAAGCTTGGTGTCGTGAGTGTCTTCGCCAAGAAAGATGCCTCCATCACCACGGATGTCAATCTTGCCAGTGTGGTTCTTCTTGTCCAAATCAAGCTTCGATTCCATAGCATTTCTCAATGCTATGTTACTTGCATAACCCAAAGAAGTGAGGTCACTATCACTTGCTTCCTTGGATATCTTCTCAATCTCATGGGCACCTAGATAGAATTGAATGCCATCTAGCTCGCCTGAGTGTGCTTCGCCGTAGGCACCACTCTCGGTTTCAACAATCGCGTCTACTGCGAATTTGCCTTGGCCAAGAAGTGCAACGCCCACATTGTCAGTACCTTGCTTTATGTAGGACCAGATTGTTCCTGGTTCGAACGTGATGACAGCCTTTTCAGAGTCAATTATCTTATACTCTTCAAGAGTCTTCATCATGTTTTCATTGACTGTAAGTTTCATTAGAAATCATCCTCTTCGTCATCTTCAATCTGTATCGACACAGACCCATTGTTTTCCTTTGACACTTCATCCTGCTCTGCTTTCTTCACATCGGATAGTGTGCGCTCTTCTTCAAGCCTGTTTGTGAGCCATTGTGCAAGGCGGTAAGCCAGACGACCTTCCACAGTCACATAGTAAGTGCCTCTGACTTCGCCCTTGATCACATAACCTGCTTCAACCAGTGGGGATAGGTGGTGAGTTAGTGAGCTACCAGCCTTTCCAGTGAATTCCTCAAGTTCCTTGAACGTCTTTCCTCCTTCCTTCAGAAAGTTCAGTATCTTTAGACGCTCTTCACCTCCCAGAGGCCCAATGACATGTGCAATACGCTCCGGAGGAATATTCTCGTAGTCCTTTCTTCTCTTGGACTTGGACCGTCTATTTTTTCCCTTTGTGCTAATTCGCAAATGAGGAAACTTAAGATCACCAACAGATTTCAGACCCATTTCGATTTGTTCGCCTAGGCCCTCCATCATATCTTCGAGGTCATCAGTTAGAGCGGAAAAGTCTACATTGAGAGCTCTTCGCGGAGCTCGAGGTGCACGGGGTGCTTTTGGAGGTCTAATGGGTCTCACTGGTCTAGGTTCACTAATGCGACTGCCTGCACGCAAACGCACTTCCTTATCGCGACGAACTCCTTCAATCTCTCGTCGGAGTTCTTCTTTCATGCGGCGAATCTCTTCCAGTTCACGACGCATCTCAGACACATCTTCAAGTTCTTCTGCAAGATCTTCAATCTCGTCTTCTGCGTCCCTTTTACCTTCCAATACCGATTCCCTAGCATATTCAAGGCGATCTCTGATGTCATCTTCTTTTTCCATTATCTCGTCTTCGTGTTCCATCAGTTCATCTTCTTGTTCCATCAGCTCGTCTTCAATCTCTTCCAACTTTTCTATGTGGGGATCATCTTCGTCGTCCTCCTCCTCATCGGAGTCGAACTCGTCATCCCAGTCGAAATCGTCCATGTCGTCAAACATTGTCTTTAACCTAACTGTAGTAATGTACAGTATTGATATAAAGCTTCTGTTCGGTGTAAGTACAGTTTTGGAGCTATCTGTTCTTTACGGAGTTTCGATTTGGATAAGTCATTAAAGGATAGAAATCATAATACATGTGAGAAGCAATGTCACGAAAACCCACAAAAACAAGGAAAGGTAAAAAGAAACAGGTAGGAATGGAAGCAGTCACAGAACCAGGATATGGCTCGCTTTTTGTTAGAAATGCATGGATGGGGGCTCTTGATAAGATGGATAAAAAGAAGAAACACAAGGAACCCAAGGTACTCCGAAAACGTCCAACTGACCGATAGTAGGTTCAGTGCAAGCACACTTGATACAACATTTTCACCAAGAAAGTGCTTAAGAAGGAAAGCTCAGTGGAAAGGCTGAGGAGTATCGATGAATGAGCATGATGAGTATTGGCAAAAGGAGTTCCAGTCCCTCTCAGAGGAGGATAACGATCCAATTCAAATGAAGAGGAGAAAATACTCCACAACTTTGTTACTGGTCTGGTCAATATTTTTTGTCGGTCTTGTCACCTTATCCGTCATTTCTAGTCTGCTGTCCAGGCAGGGTATCTTCTACTGGTCGCCTAGTATTATCATTCAAGGACTTTCATTCTATGGTACCGTTTACGTTCTGTTAGCTATTCTCTATAAACTAGAAGGGAAAAATGGAAAAGTCCCCGAAATGGCATAAAACGCCCCCAAAAGGCGCCATACCGTTAACTATATTAAAGAAAAGTGCCAAAATAGCCTCTAGCGGGTAAGAAATGGCTCCAGAGGCCATTTCAAACAACATAGCCTTATTAACAAGTTAGCTAGCGTTAACTCGCTCGATTAGTCGAGGGGTGTGCACCTAACGTTGTTTAAAGGCAATTTAGAGTGTCTACCTGAAATGAGGTGTATAAAAATGGCTAAGAAAAAAGCTAAATTTCCAACCTTCTTCGTGAAGAGTGCTGTTAAGACTTTTGCAAAAGAGCATGATATGATGGTCGGTTCAGATGCATATGATGCAATCAATGAAAAGATTGGTAATATGCTACTCGCCGCCGCTGGCCGCTGCAAAGACAACAAGAGAAAGACCCTCAAGGCTTACGACATGTAAACCTAGGGGCACTAGTTTAAAGATGGGGGAGGCAGCATAGCTGATCTCCTCCATTGTTACGCCTTCTACTTCTGAGAACCGTTTCCCGAAACCTATACAATCCTAGACATCGAGTCCAAGATGTTGTTCG
>JARGGA010000230.1 GCA_029210805.1 Candidatus Thorarchaeota archaeon | reverse complement strand
AAGCAAACACGGCAATCAAGGGTTGGCTGAATAGTCTATCTCCTAAGAAAAAAGGGCAGCCGATAATTATCATGAATGTAAAGGGTATTGTAACTCCTGAAACTGAGAATGGCATAGAACGCAATGGGTTGATCGAATTTGGAGAGCAAACACTTAACCCCCTCTTTTTACATATAGAACCAAATTGGCAAGTAGTGGGACCTTCAACCGTTTCTCTTAGTGAGCCGCTCAATCTTGAGTTATCATTGAAAGAATATCTTGAGCATGAAAACTATCCGAATGCAGATGAAATCATCGAACATCTAAAAGAGATATCCGGAGGTGCCTAAGTTGCTCTCAAAACTTCGTTTACTTGATTTTAAGGTCTTTACCGATCAGGAATTCATCATCAAACCTGGTTCTACAGCAATTGTTGGACCAAATGGTTCAGGGAAGACATCGATTCTTGAAGCAATTGAATTTGCTCTCTTTCGACAGGTCACGAGAAAAGAGAAAAAGATCCCCAAAGTCGAGGATCTAATCCAGCATGGCAAAAAAAGAGCAATCATTGAGCTAGATTTCAAAGCACCGATAAACCGACGAACCTACAGAGTACGGCGGTCTATCCATCCAGGGGAAACGAACGCTGACTTGTTTGAAGAGGCTGAGAAAGAACCATTTGCATCTGGCGCAACAAAGGTTGATGAAGAAATCAGAAAGCTCGTCGGAATGGATCGTCATGCTTTCTCTGCTCTGACATATGTTAGACAAGGTGAGATTGACCGGCTCTCCCGCATGACTCCGAAGACCAGACGTGGAGACCTATATAGTATGATGGGCCTGGGACTATACGAAAAAACTAGTGACCGAACCCAAAAGGAAATTCGAGAGATCAAGAAACAAATTGATAGCATTGACCAAACCCGTTCGAGATTGGATTCAATAAAAAATCATCTGCCATCTCACAAAGAGATTGCTGATGCTCTCATAGCTATAGAGAAGTTGCTGAAGGTTTCGGAGCAATCTAAAGATCTAACAATAATCCAAGAGGTACTTCAGAAAGTAGAAACATCATTGTTTGAGGTTCAAAATCAATTAGATTCTCCAGAGATGACTTTGGAGCTTGACGAATTGAAGAGAGTGTCTGATACTGCGAAATATCTGAAAACTGTCTTGGAAACAATTCCCGATATCGCCGAGGCACAACTTCGCCCTCACATTCGAACTGAAGCTCGGGAGATTTTCACAAGTATTTTTGGTGATCGCTACAGTGACCTCATTATCGATGATGATTATGAGGTATCACTTTATGACCTCCGAGGAAATAGAGTAAGTTTGAGTGCGGCATCTGGTGGTGAGGATGTATGTGTGAATTTTGCACTTAGAGTAGCAGTGAACACTGCATTACAGAAACATTCTGTCATAGGTCCTCCTCCTGGATTGATAATATTAGATGAACCTGGCGCAGGTCTCGACACACAGAGACGCATGTGGTTACCGTCGGCGATAGCTGGGCTAAAATCTGTGGAACAGGTAATTGTTGTAACACATATGGAAGAAATGAGGGACTCAGCTGAACGAGTTATTTCACTGACACCTCAAGGCAAGGATAGACAGCCTCTTGTTGCAGAGATAGAATAATGTTAGACTTCGAATATCTCTCGTCGCTGGTCCGAGATGTCTACTCCTTCTCTGATTAGGCGCCGCAATTTCATTGCAACTTTCTTGTTACCCAATGAAATTCCTCCTACAAGAACATGGTCTTTCATGACTGCCTTGTAGTATGTACCTTCCTCTGCATTTGCCATTACAATGGACTCGTATTCTGTGGATTGTGGATTATATTCGCCGATTGATGTCAGGTCAATTCCCACAACCTGAAGCGTATTGGAAGGTGTCGTTCCCTCGTACGAAGCAGAGTCCTCTTCAACGATATTTTGAGCTGCAATTTTGGCTGTTTCAATTGCCACAGGGATAATTCCCCAGCAAATGCCCTTCCATTCAGTGCAATCGCCTGCTGCATAGATTCCTCGTTCCGATGTCTGCATATGCTCATCAACGAAAATTGCTCTACCTGATCCTATCTTTAAACCCGCATCAAGAGCTAATTTCGTGTTCGCACGAACTCCTGCTGCAATCACAACAAGATCGCCTTTCACCTTGTCTCCCTCTGTTGATACAACTCCAGTCGCCATCTCATGGCCTTGGACCTGTTTACAATTGAAGCCCATCAAGACAGACATGCCCATCTTCTGAAGATTGCTCATTAGGATATTACTTGCGCCTTGGTCCAATTGAGCAGGAAGGAGGGTTCCAATATTGGAGATCACGATTGGCTCTCCACCTGCTTTTCTAATTGCTCCAGCAAGCTCTATCCCTAGGATTCCTCCGCCAACGATGATTTCTCTGCCTGTTCCCTGTATGGCTTCTTTTATGTCCTTGGCATCATCAAGAGTTCTAAGTACATGGACATTCTTTTTCTCGGTTCCATGTATAGGCGGGATAAAAGGATGACTTCCCACTGCCAATAGAATCCTATCATATCCAATGTAGGTATCCTTCTGTGTCAAGACACTTCTCGATGCTGGGATAATGTCATGCACTGCTTCTCCTAATCGAAGATTGACTCCTTTGCTCTCATACCAATCATTATCATATTGAATGACCTGTTTTTCATCCATCTCGCCACGAATGAAATCAATTAGCTTTGGTCTTGGATAGTACGGATACTTTTCATCAGAGAAAACATCAATTGGAACTTCTTCATCTAAACGTCTGATATCCCGGATTGCAGTCACAGCAGTAACTCCATTTCCTAGGATTGCAATCTTCTTCATAGTCCAATACTTCCAGAAACCTTACTGCTTGCGATGGATAATCATTCTTGAAGGTATCGACATAGTATAATACTGGAAATGAAAACTCTTGTAAGCACTCTACAGTCCCTTGTACTATCTCCTTCCGCATGGGTTTGATTATCATGAATCTTGATGTTATTCTATTTGATCTTCATCATACACTTACTGCTGTTAAGGAAGACGTTCCGTCTGTTGTACGGCGAATCTGTATGGCAAATGATATTGACCTGAGTATCTACAGTGATGAACAACTTGAATCTGCCTTCATAGCAGCTGATACGGCGATGAAGAAATTCCAACTCGAAAACAATGTAGATTCTCTGTGGGGCGGAAAAGCAGAGGATTGGCTACCTTTTGATAGAGTGATGTTTGAGCACCTTGGACTCACTGCTCTCTCTGATGAAATCATTCTGAAGATTGAGGAGGAATTCAAGTACGAAGTGAGAGATGGTGATTACGAATTCTTCAGAAGCGACTCACTGGAAACGATCAACGAGCTTCGTAGTCGGGGATATCGAATGGGCATTTGTACCAGAAGACATGACAATCCACACTCTCTTATAGAACGAAGCGGGCTGTTAGATCTATTTGAAACCGTACAATGGTCAGGAGTTATTGGCTACGCAAAACCTAGTCCCTACACCCTTCTTGTAGCAGCCAAAGAAATGGGAATCAATCCACAGAAGTGTGCGTATGTTGGCAATTATGTGAATGCAGATGTTGAAGCAGCAATTAGATGCGAGATGAAATCAATTCTCCTTACATGGGCAAACCCGAATGAGGGACCAAAAGCACCCAATGAAACAATAGTACTCGAAACGCCTCTTGATCTTCTTCAGGTGTTTTCTTCAAGGTCTTGAGGGTCTTTCTTTGTTGTGTCTGATGATGGTTCAGCTTCCTTTTTTCTTCTGAATCTCTCAGGAATTCTAACGTAGGTTCTAGCTGACTTTACAAAAGTAGATACCAGACGCATTGGTAGCACTGCAATTCCGAAGACAATTCTCATGGCTTTATCGACCATTGTACCTCTCTCGGGATATCCAACATATGCTAAGGTGTGTTCCTGAAGTACATCTTCAAGTGCAACTGCAAATGCTTCCTTTGCCATATTTGAGAGATCAAGACCCTCGAAGGCATCACTCTCTCCGAATGATTTTTTGTCCATTACACTCTTCCATTTGATATACTTAGCCTTCTCAATGATGTCATTGAGTGCATACACCAGCTCACCAAGGTATGGGAGTATCGTCTTTTCAATATCTGTTGGAATGGGTTCGGACTTCATATCATCATATAACTTTCGAGCGGGCTCTAGTCCCGTCATTGGAGGTTTGAACCAAAGAATGTGTAAAAGTCCTTCCACCCGTCTCAGGGCATCTTTCATTTTATTCTCAATGTGATCGGGAATTTTATCCAGAACTTTCTCTTTTGCCCTTTCTATGGCCCCACCACTTAGTTCTGACCATACTCTATCTACTTCAATTACCGACTGTGCATACCTGTAGAATCTGAAGTCTAATCTATCCTCAATATCTTTAGCGCTTAGGACATCGATATCCTTTGAGCTATAATCTATTCCTCCTGAAGAGATTGTCCACATCCGCTGAGCGATATCGAATTTACTTACTCTTTCTCGAGGAATCTCAAGTCGTAATGCATGATCTCCTGGTTGCGCGACTAGGTAACAATTTTGTAATATATCTTCTATGGATTCAAACGCGCTAACATCTATTGGGACGAGGTCCATTGCTCCATGTCCAGTGGTACTCCAGCAAACCATTTTCCCAGAATCCGTATCGCGTTCTATAATTATGCGTTCTTTATCCCCGAGATGGTCAAATTGGTCAGTAAGTCCTTTGCTGTAGGCCATCACGCCATACACAACATATCGTTCTTTGCATGGATGAAACCCTGGCATTCGTAGAATGAACCCGACCGTGTCAAGGGGTTGCCCGCTTTCAAGCCATGCCCCTGTCGCCTGATTCCACTCCCATCTGTCACCTAGCTGGTAAAATACCTCTCTTAGTGAGCGAAGATTTTTGGCATCTTTTGCTCTCTTCAGTGTTTCAGATTCCCATGTTTCATAGTCCTTTTTCATTTTCTCCATACTTTTGCGTTCTAACTGAAGCCACGTTGATTCAACCTTCATTCTGACTTTCATAGAACGCTCACTCTTTGGTTTCTACAACGTTTGTACATTTCTAAGAACACTTATGGATATCGCTCTTGACGCTTTAAGATTGTATTATTTCAAGAAGTGACTTGACTAAATCAATCAAATACAATGGCTTCTCAGGTGAACGCACGAATGCTCCGCGTTTACTAAGGTCGAATATGTCCTTGATATTTTCAATCTCAATGGTGTTATCATCTGTCTGAGAAAATTTCCATATTGAATCCTCTGAGATTAATTCCAGTGTATCTCTCTTAATGGTCTCCGTTATTGTGCTTTCACACTTGATGATAATCCGCTCTTTGTCTTCAGAAGGAACTCCTACATAGTAGCTGATGTTTGTGTTTGGTGTATTCTCTATTTCGAATAGAACACAAATATCGTTAAGAACTATCTTTCGATTTTTTGCTTTCCATGAAACGAATGAACGTACACTTGAGTGCAAAGCAATCATACTTTCTAATCTCGATTGTATATGGTACTCTAAATGATCTACTTCATCCTCAAAATATCCATTCACCAATCCTTTGTGTCCTTCATAATATGAAACGAAACATACGAATATCAGGAAACCTGCAGATACTAAACAGACTGGGAAGAATATTTCCCACGTCAAGGCAAGCAATGTACTCACCATCGCCCAAACAGCGACTAGGAACCATGCAATATCATTTACGTCATCTGTAGA
>JARGGA010000229.1 GCA_029210805.1 Candidatus Thorarchaeota archaeon | reverse complement strand
GAATAAGTCCGTGAGATAATACAAGGAGTCAAGGGCGAACTAGCCGCGTCACATGAATCATGACATATGACCAATCATACGACACGGCCAAAGCTCGCCGTTGTCACTTCATACTTGATGAACTTATGAAGCTTAGCAATACTATCCCTCACAACACCTTCAAGTTCGGTCGACCAGTCAAGTTCCCCGTACCCACCCTCTTTGTCCTCCTCGGACTCAAGTTCGACTCAGGACTCAGCTACCGTGACTTTGTCGCCCTTGTCAACTTCAACCCCTTCCTGTTGAGACGACTCAGCCTTGAGAAGGCTCCCAGCTACTCTCTCCTCCAGAAGTCACTCAAGAGGCTCGACACCGGACTGGTTCATAACATGTATGAGCTCCTTGCTCGTGAACGACCTCCCCCTCAACGTGTGGCTGTGGACTCTTCTGGGTTCTCACACGCGACTGGTGGAGAGTGGAGGTCTGTGAGGTTCAAAAAGACGCTGAAACGGCGTTTCACAGCCCTCCACAACGCCGTTGACACTGACACACTCCTCATCCAGGCAGCAAGGGTACGAGCACGACCCGGTGGTGACGCAAAGTGCATGGTGCCATTGTTGAAGAGAATACGAACGGAACGCATCAATACAATCTATGGTGACAAGGGGTACATCTCACGGAAGAATGCTCAGTACATCAACGACATGGGTGCATATCCGGCAATCGAGCCGAAGAAAAACCTGAGAGTGTACTCGAAGGGACATCGAGCGTATGGGAGCCTGATCAGGGAGTACCGTGCAGACCCGGAGGAGTGGAAGAGGAGACATGACTACGGGATGAGGAATCTTGCAGAGACCCTGTTCAGCATGATGAAGTTGAGGTTCACAGGGAGCCTGAGTTCGAGAGGGTATAAGGAGAGGCGAAGGGAGTTGTTGATCAAGGTGGTGTTGCACAACATTGGACGACTCAACTTCTTGGAGTGTGATGGGAGGTGACTTTTTACACAGGACCGGGATTTTAGCAGCTGTTACCAACCCTCACAATCCAAAATAGAGATTGATCCAGATTAGAAACAAAACAAATATTCATTGGAATAGAAAAGATAGGAAGTCTAGGTTTCCCGTACATTTTTATCGTTTCACATGTTTCCTAAATCTGAACCTTTTTCATCGCAACAGGAATTAGAGGTAAATTCTCTTGCCAAGTAAAGAAACATCAAAGCGGGTTAAGAAACTGGGTCGAGAACTAGAAAAACAAAAAGGGATCTTTCAAAGAAATGCCCCAAAGGTAATCAACCCAAATGATAGTTAAGCATATTCTAAAGCCAAGGAAAAGTTTGATGCCGCAGACAGGAGGATAAAGGAAATCGAGCAAGAAATTGCACGTTTACTTACTCCAGGAGAAAATCCATATCCAACCCTCGGCATTCAGTTGCGACCGTCCCAGGATAAGATTAAAGTTTTGGCAGCAGATAATCCAGAAGAGGATTCAGAAGAAGCATAGAAATAACAGATAGGGTTTTCAGGAGATAGATGAAAAAGAGAGGGGCGTTTCATGAGTGGGAAAAAGAAGGCAAAAAAGAAAGATAAGGTTAGTCCGCCAACGGCACCCCAGGGACCTCCTCAACCTCCGGGGTCCACTGTACCTCCTCCTAGTGCAAATATGCCAGCAGGTATGTCAGTTGAACTTTTACAGGGAAAAGGTATGGTTACAGCAAAGGACGCTCATACACAAAAATCAATGATTCCCATCTCAGAAGAAGGGAGTGGACCAGAAACGCGTGGAGTTGGTTCCAGTCGAATTAAGAAGGATAACACAACTGAGCTGAAAAAACTGTATGATTAGTTGAGTAGGCAGAAGAAGATTTTCGATGATAACGCCTGGAGAGTAATTGATCCTGATAATAGCGCTGAGTACTGGGCTGCAAAGAGAAAATTTGATGCTGCCGATAGAAGAATCAAACAAATTGAGAAAAAGATAGCTCGTCTTGTGAATTCATAGAAAAAGAAAGTTGAATGGGGGGAAAAAGTTCCCACCCATACTAGAGACTAACGCATTGTAAGAGCCATGACAGCTTTTTGAGCATGCATCCTATTCTCAGCCTGGTCAAAAGCAATTGACTGAGGACCATCAATGACTGAGTTTGCTACTTCAAAACCACGATCACATGGCAAACAGTGCATATACATAGATTTGGGACCTGCAATCTTCATCTTGTCGTCGTCACATATCCAATGCTTGTTCTTGTCAAAGACCTCCTGGGACTTTTCAAGCTCAGGCTTTGCATTGAATGGTGGCATGAATTCCTTACAGGTCCACGCCTTCGGATAGACAACATGTGCACCCTCAAAGGCTTCATCCATATCATTTACGATTTCGAAGCTCGATTCGTTTTCCTCAGACATCAACTTGCATTGGTCCAGAATCTTATCATCGAGTTCCATACCCTTTGGATGGGCGAGAACTGTGTCACAGCCCATCTTAGTCGCGGCGATGATTGCACTCTGTGGTACAGCTAGAGGTTTGTGTACTGATGGAGAGTAGGCCCAGCTCATAACAAACTTGACTCCCTTGAACCCACCGAACTTCTCTTTAATGGTCATGATATCAGCTAATCCTTGACATGGATGGTAAATGTCATCCTCCATGTTGATTATCGGGATATGTGACCAATGAGCGAAGTTTCTGATAATCTCGTTAGCTCGGCCATATTGCCAACCTACAGGATCACCGTAACAGCGGATTGCTATCGCATCACCCATTCGAGCTAGAACACGTGCTACATCAGAAACGCGTTCTGTCGCATATGCAACTTCATCTCCTTCCAAGGCCGGAGCGTAAATCTTGCTGGGGTCTAGGAAGTGAGCATGGCCACCCATCTGAGTCATACCCGCCTCAAAGGAGTTTCGAGTACGCAGAGATTGATTGTAGAAAATCATAAACAATGTTTTTGCATCGAGGAGTTTGTGTGGCTCTCTCAAAGCGTATTTCTTTTTGAGATCAATGGCCACATCAAGCATGGTTTCAATCTCTTCTTTAGTATAATCTAGGAGGGTGATAAAGTCCCTACCTCTGAAAGTCTCAGTTTTTACCATATTGACTCACAACCTCAATAACGAGGTAGCATCTTGTAGAAAAACCTTCCCAAATGTCTGCAAGAAGCTTTATGAGATACCGCGCATATTTTCTGTAAGTTGTACAAGAGGTGTAAGCCCATGAAAAAACGCATTCTTAAACTGATTCTGTCACTTATTGGTCCCATCGCTCTAATAATTTTGCTCTCAATGCCAATAGGGCCATTAGCTGGCGGACTTGGTATATTGCAGCCAATAGGTGGAATCTATGACGTAGGAGTTGGTATCCAAGATTCCGCGGACAGAACGGTCAGTATTCCGGGCCTTGAGGATGAAGTTGCGATTCTGATAGATGAGTGGGGGATTCCCCATATCTACGGAGAAAGCGTATTCGATGCATTCGTGGGACTTGGATATATGCATGCAAAGGATAGGTTATTCCAAATGGTCATGCAAACATATCTTGCCGCAGGAAGAATAAGTGAGGTTGTTGGAGGCTATGCCGCAAGCTCCGATAAGATGCATCGGGCGTTAGGTCTCCGAAAATCTGCTGTTGAAACATACCAGTGGTATCTTGACAATGCAGCGACCAATGAAGATGTTGCATTTACACTCGAGGCGGTTAATGGACACGTAGCTGGTATCAACGCCTATATCGCATCAATGACAAGTGCAACTACACCAATAGAGTTCAAGATACTTGGGTATACTCCTGGACCTTGGGAACCAGTTAACACATTCATATGGGCTAAGTACATGTCATGGGGTCTCTCTGGAGGATTTACAGATTTACTACGTCTTGAGATGAGATTACAATTAGACAATGATACGATGTACAATGAGCTATTGCCAGAGCAATGGCCCTACACTGTTCCAATCGTTCAGGAGCAATATAATTTGAGTATAGCAGAATATCCCGATGCACCAGGTGGCTATCCAGCTGCTATATCATTGGATAACCCAGTCGATGAAGAGGAAATTGAAGACCTCGTTCCAGTTCCCGAAATTGACGAATTCCTGGATGCTGTATCCAATGTAGTCAATTTACTCGGAGATAGGAATGTTGTTGGAAGCAATAGCTGGGCAGCCACAGGTTCAAAAACTGAGAATGGTCAAGCGATTCTAGCAAATGATCCACACCTCACTCTTCAAGCCCCGTCACTATGGTATGAGGCGCAAATTGTGGTTCCAGGTGAACTTAATGTTCAGGGAGGAACTCTACCAGGAACACCGGGAGTATTGATCGGACATACTGAACACATGGCGTGGGGAATGACAAATTGTGGATCGGACTTTGTTGATCTCTTTGTAGAGGAGATTAACTCAGAGGATCCAAGTCAGTATAGGTATGGTGATGAGTGGTTGGATTTTGAGGTCGTGGACGAATCAATTCTTACGAAAGAAGGAGAAATTATTCCATTCAACGTAAATTGGACTGTGCATGGACCTTGCGTTGATGCAGCAATTAGTGGAACCATGGGGCTTGCAAATCTGGCAATGTATTGGACAGGAAACGGAATTACTCATGAAGTTTTAGCATTGGGATTGTTGAATCGGGCCAATAATCTGAATGATTATTACGATGCTATGTATTGGTGGGATTCACCGCCACATAATTTCATCTATGCTGATGATGAGGGAAATATTGCCGTTACAGTTGCAGGTAGGTTCCCAATGAGAGAGGGTTACTCAGGGAAATATCCAGTAAGTGGCGCAAATGATTCTATAGGAGTCTTTGCTAACATTCCATATGCATACAATCCCAGGTCTGTTAATCCATCATCAGACTATATCCAGACTGCAAATCAGGCATCAATAGATCCGAATGAATATTCGTTTACTGTTCCTGGACCACAGGCTATGGGATACCGAGCTCGTAGAATAGATTCATTTCTGAAAGTTGCTGCGAACTTAGATTCTGCGGACATGATGCGATTCCAAGCAGATGTGTTCGATATTGCGGCTCAGCAGATCGTTCCATTTGCCCTTGGCGCATGGGAAGCTGAAGGCGAAACTAATGCATCTGTTCAGAACATGGTGGATATCCTAAGTGAATGGAACTATCAGGCAGAAGCGGATAAGATAGGGCCAACTATCTGGATTTACCTACTTGATGCAATTAAGTACGAAACCTTTGATGAAATTAGATCTGCGGATATTAGTCTAGGAAGGGCATACACACCAGTTCTTGAGAATTTGTTAAGGGAGGAAAAGCCATACTACTTTGATGACCATACAACAAACTCAGTGATTGAAACTATGAACGAAACTCTCGCAAGTGCGTTTTATAGAGCCTATAATGAACTCGTGGATGATTATGGTGTCAATGTGACCGATTGGACATATGGTAACCACCACGTCATTTACATTGATCATCTTGCGGAATTGACATTTATAGGAGGAGGTCCCCACAGGGGCGACGGGTACACGCTGAATGTAGCTGGAGGATGGAAAGTTGATTTTGGACCATCTAGGAGAATGGTAGCAGATTTCGATGAAACATTGACCATCTATGCAGTATATCCAGGTGGGCAAAGCCAAGTAATGTTCTCACCACACTGGGATGATCTATTCCAGCTTTGGTACACATACAATGAAGTAACCAAAACCTACGGTTATACAGTGGAGCATTTCTATGCAACTGCGGCTGCTTTCATTGCAGCTGACACTAGTAGC
>JARGGA010000228.1 GCA_029210805.1 Candidatus Thorarchaeota archaeon | reverse complement strand
CGGCTTGTACGAGTCTGAATATGGCGATTGACTTGCATCAAGGAGCTATTAGTTCTGCGAATACCGTGGGGGACCTTACCTATGAGTTACATAATTATACCCGCTCTGTAGAGTTCTATGAACTAAGTCTAAAGGGGAATCCCGATCAACCTGTACCTCTTTTCAGGATGGGAACATCTCTCTGGCAGCTAGAAAAATGGGCGGATGCTATTCCATTCTTTGAGAAATATGTTTCATTAGTTCCAGAAGACCCCAGTGGATGGAATAACCTCGGCGTTGTACTAAGAGAGAAAGGCGAAGTAAAACGAGCAATTGAGTGCTACACCAAAGCTCTCGAGATTGATCCATCGCTTGAAATTGTGAAAAAGAACATGGAAACAGCTAAAGACATGCAAATTATTCTCTAGAAATAAGAAATCAACAATCCATTTACCCAAGTTAAGCTGCAGAAATTCCCGCTTTCATTGTCGTTAAATACCGGATGGGTTCTCTGAACTTATGGTGGATTATTTTGGATCGCGTAAAGTACCACAAATACATGTTCACAATCGCGGCAATTTGGAACTGGGTCCTTGCAGCAGCGTTTATGATACTGCCTCGGATAGATATCAACTACTTGTACCTAGCAGGAGATACCATCCCTCCAACTATGCTTTGGTTTGATTCATTTATGGGGTTAGTATTTCTTTTTGGAATTGGGTTCTATCTAGTGAGTTTGAATATTGCGGAGAATCACGGGTTCATCAAGATCGCATGTTTTGAGAAGGTGTGGGTATTCATTATACCTGTATACTACTTCCTAATCGGTCAGGCAACAATCTGGGTAGTTGTTTTTGTTACTGTAGACCTAATCTTTGGATTTCTATTCATGGAAGACTTGAGAGCAATAACTCGAAAATAACCTATTGTTGGGGAACGAGAGAATTCACTTCTCTGAATGTTCCCTTACAATCTTGATGTAGTCTTTTAATGGAATATTCCATTTCCCTTCCTTTCTATCAAACAAATCAAAGATATTCTCATACTTCGTTTCAATCCTGTCCGGTAGATGGAATTGAAAGAAGTAATCGTTGAGGAAGGGGCGAATCAATCTAAATCCGTCAAGAAACTGCTTCAGGTTAGAGGTTGACAGAGCAAATCTGACACAATAGTGCATGTCATCTGCCATCAATACTACTCCTGGAAACGGCAGCTCATACATACTGCTGAGAATGGCCCCTACACGCTCATTTATTTTCATAAAGCAAGAGAACCACAGCAAATCTCCTGCAAACCCATAGGCTCGAGAATACCCCTTGATTACCTTGCTGTCTCTAAGCTTCTGAACCCTTTCTCTCACTTGTTGAATCGGCATAGCTGTTATGCTAGCCAAACTCTGTATTGCAGAATCTGGATCATTCTTGAGCACTCGAAGAATCAGAATATCTATCCAGTCGCAATCTATTATTTCGTGCTGTTTGGATAGGCTGAATGGTGATTTGGGCCCCTCTCTAAGGTTTTTTTCGATGTTCTTCTTCCAGTTTTCCCAATCACAAATCCATCGTCCGCTTGAACGGTATTTTGTAAAATCGATTTTCTTGGATTCATTATCAACAATCTCAAAGAATGAAAAGTCGGTAACCAACCCCTTTTTCTTCATACTCTCAGCAATCTCGGAAATCATATCTGGTCTAGTCATGTCGAATACTGTATGTATCAGGAAACCATCATACCTTCCATGAGTTGGAACATACCAATAGAAAATCGGGATTTGTTGGATCAGGTTCTCCAAGACTTTACTCATTGCAGGACCTTCATGAAGAATGAGTATTCCTTCTCCCAGGCCAATTTTCCTCTCGTCTGTTTGAAGTATCGACGGGAGAAGAACGCCTCGTTCAAATAGGGTAGAGATTCGGTATCTAACTGTTCTTGCAGGAATTGGCTCTTCTCCTTTTTCCTCTTTCATCTCTTTGTGAATGTAGTCACTGATTTGTTGTGCAGAGGCATTACCACCAAGACCGTCCAATGCAGTGAGAATTTTGAGGTCTTTCTCGTCCAACGACCATTTCTTACTCAGGTAATCACAACCACTACTCTGTTCAGACAATACGTGTACATAATTCTTCTCTATCAGCCTTAAGGCAATACATCATGAAAGATGTATTTGTAGCTTATATTTGACCCTCGCTCACACGATTAACTATTTTTAATCTGCATCAAGAAACACAAATTCGTAGAATTGTTTGCTCGGCAAGATTATTAAGCATATTTTGCCGAATATACAGTGGCAATAATTCCGCTTGCTTTTTGCCGATAACACGGGACGGTGAGAAATCTTGGCTCTAACTGGATTACCAATAAGCGCATTGATTGTGCTTGATAAGTTGGCTTCGAAAGGTCCCATGACTCCGAAGCAGATACGGGACGAAGTCACACTCTCACCTCGATCTGTATCTGATGCACTTCGCAGATTAACGGACAAACAAATCTGTAAGAGAACACCAAACCTACTTGATATGCGTCAACCAATCTACAGTACTGACCCTGCTAAACTCAGAGAGATGCGAATTAAGTTTGATGATATTCGCGCGATGACACGGATTTACATGAAGATTGTCTAATTACAATTGCTCATGAAACAGAATATACTTCCACCTATTCAGAATGGCGGCTACTTCTTCACAACAGCTGCATTCATAGAGCAACTTCTCAATCCGCGTTAGTTACTTAACGAGGAATTCCTTCTAGGATTTATCTCATTGGCAGCGAGTTCAAGGGAGCCACGCGAATGACTAGAATCAGATTTCTTACACATGATGACATTGTTGCAATTCATTCAGCTTCTGTTGAGGTTTTGGAAACCACTGGAGTGAAAATCAAGAATGATGAAGCACTCGAGTTGCTGAAAGATGCTGGTTGCGAAATCGAATTTGATAATGTCAAGATCCCTGCTGCATTAGTTGAGGAGTGTCTGCGTTGTTGTCCTGCCTCTTTTGAGCTTTATACACGAGAGGGAAATAAATCTCAACACGTAGGCGATGACAATGTCATCTTCAACCCTGGTTCCAGTGTCACATCTTTTAGAGACCATAACACACAGGAGATGCGAAAGGGAACCACGAATGATTTAGTAGATATAGTTCGTCTTGTCGATGGTTTAGATCATCTCAAGGCACAGAGTACTGCACTCATTCCTTCTGATATTCCAGAAGTCCTTTCAGATTTCTATAGACTCTTTCTGGTCCTGAAGAACTCTCCTAAGCCGATTGTTACAGGGGCATTTCGAAAAGAGGGCTTTCAGGATATGAAGAAATTGCTGGAGATTGTGACAGGTGGTCCGGCTCAGCTTGAAACCAAACCACGTGCAATCTTCGACTGTTGTCCATCATCTCCTCTGATTTGGAGTGATACAACTTGTCAGAATCTTATCGATTGTGCAACTTCAGGAATTCCTGCGGAGATTGTCCCCGCTCCATTGATGGGAGCTACTAGTCCTGTTACAATCACTGGAACAATCATTCAGACCAATGCTGAGATATTGAGTGGCATCGTGATTGCGCAACTGGCTAGTCCCAGTGCTCCAATAATCTATGGGGGTGCCCCCGGTACATTTGATCAAAGATATGCAACTCCAAGATATGGCTCAGTGGAATCAATTATGGCAGCATGTGCGGCCGCAGAAGTCGGAAAGCAATACAGATTGCCTACCCATGCATACTTGGGACTTAGTGATTCAAAGGCAATAGATGCACAGACTGGATTTGAGTCTGCTTTGGGAATTGCATTTGGGGCAATGAGCCGAATAAACATCATATCTGGCCCTGGCGCACTTGCATACATCAATATGCAATCCTTAGAAAAACTAGTCATTGATAACGAACTTTGTGGTGCAGGATATCGTTTAATTGGTGGGCTAAATGTCGATGGAATAGAAGAGATTCCAGACTTAATTCATAAAGTGGGTCCGGGTGGAGATTTCTTAGGTCAGCGACACACAGCATCAAACTTTCGTACTGAGCATTTCATGCCGACCGACCTCATTGACCGTCTTCCTACAGATACATGGATTGAAAGCGGTTCTAAGAATATCAATGAAAGGGCCCGAAAGAGAGTGAAATCTTTATTGAATAAACACACTCCTAAACCTATGTCCAAAGAAATAGAGAATGATCTGGATCAAGCTTTCAAGGAACTAGTTGCTCAGTATAATCTCACATAGGCTCATTCAGCAGCATTGAATTTTACCATAACAGATTCGATTGATCCACCTAGTACTTCAGGATTGAGTGAGCCAAGTTCGCAATCAACTGATTTCATCAGATGACCAACTTGTTCTGGTTCAAAACCCATTATCCGTGTCATGATCGCATCCACAGATACAGGTTGCCGTCCCACAATCATTGCTCCGAGTTCTCTTGTCCTGGGACCGTTCCATCCTTCAACTCCAACACGTGCATCAACAATACAAAGATCTTTGTCGTTGAGAATGATTCGACAACTTCCGTGAGGCATTGACTGCGGTTGAACGCATTTGCTGAGGGAAAATCTAAAGCACCGATTCCTTGACCATTATCAGCAACGACGATTTCAACTATAAATCTGTCTGGGTGATCAAGTATTGCCTGAATTACGCTCTTAATGAGATCTGTATTCGTTCCACCCCGATAATTCCATTGAGCATTATATTTGATAAGAACAACATCACTCGAACCAATAAGGCCTAGCGGGTTCGAAGCACTCTGGTAGAATTGAAGGTCTTCAGAATTCATCAGGCTTATCAAAGATGCAACTGCAGGATCCATATCACCTTCAACTCCTGTTGCATTTTGAACAAAGAACAAATCTGATGTATTTTCAATTGCAGTAGATAGACTTGGATTCAATACTATTGGAACTCGGTTATAGTCATCGTCAACTAAAATAGAGGAGGCATTTAGTAAACCGGGGTCACTTGTAAGAAATAGAGATCCAAGTATTACTGCACTTAGAATAAACAGAGGCTTAAGCATATCAATCTTCGAACGCACTTTAGTAAGGCTAGGAATGGATGAGAAAATGCCCAATGCAACAAGTTGAAGATTGGAAAAAGCCGCCATCTGACAGGGATATACAAATCGTGATGGTTTAGTTCCAGATCGAAATGCAAGCCAAGTGATACTGAGGATTCCAAGGAATCCCAAACTAAGAACTTTCCGTTTGGTGTGTTGAACACTGTTTTCCTTTGATATTCCATCTGGTGTAATTTCCTTATACAATGATGGCGACTCCAGAGAAGAACTCATATTGAAAATTCTTTATTATGCATGAGTACTGCGCAATTATGTGCATATGGCATATTTACTCTCTCAAAATGAGATGCTAACAATCAATGGCGCTTAGAGGCACCAGCATCTCATCAGCAGTTACTCCACCATGATGTCCCTTCATTACTAACGGGTCAAATCCCGGAAAGCTGTTCAGAATTGCATGATTATCCTTGAGTTGGAGAGTGTAGTCTCCTACGCGGCCGGCAAGCCTTGGGCTAGGGTCAAATAGGCCAAACCATTCATCATCGATAAGATCCTGACTTTTCTGTATGGTGCAGTATTCATGGAGATTGTTACTGACATACTTCTCAAAGGTCTCAGTTTTTGCGGGTCTGACATAGCAGAAGGATGTTCTTGTATCTCCACACAGTGGAAGTGTTAGGCACTTCATCAGCTCTGGATGATCATGTGTGTATATGGTGTTCTCGAGGGGTGCATCGTTGAATCCATGGT
>JARGGA010000227.1 GCA_029210805.1 Candidatus Thorarchaeota archaeon | reverse complement strand
AGAGGAAGAATAGGTTGCTTGCTGTTTCTACTAAACGTCGCATTCAGTCTATTGTTCTGGAATCAATCAGAATTGAAAATCCAGAATATGTTGATGATGTTGCATCTAAGATTACTAAGATGATATACAGGTTAGTTGAAGACCAAAACGAGATTCCAGAAAGGGAGAGATTCTTACAGAAAGGCTCTGGAATTTCAACACAATTCTTCAAACATAACAAAATAAACCGCAGAGAGTTTCTAGTGAATCTACATGAAAGGATAAAGGATATAGAAATCGAATATACTACCCAGCAAAATCAACAGTACCGCGATTGGGAAGAAATAAATGAAATGGTGGGTTTCTCACGTAATCTTCAGCTAAAAATACTTCGAGAATTGAAGAATCTCCGGAAAGAGCAAAAAGGTGATGTTGAAGATATGATGAAAGTCTTGTTGCTTCTTCAAAAGAAAACTGCTATAGCTGGTAGTGAGTTAGAATCAGTAAAAAAAGAGCTTGAAACTCTTATTCTAATCCAAATCGCTGAAAAAAACCGGAAACCCTTACTTGATCGTATAAAATCTTGGAGTACTGAGGTTGGTCTTGGTGTAATTGGGAATCTATTGTATGATATTTTGAGAATAATCGGATAAAAATAATAGAATGCTACTAAGTGGAATAACATTTATTGATTGGATTGAACGGGCTCGATAGCAGGTGGTTAGGGTATTGAGCGAAGATGATACAAGTAAAAAGATTCTTGAAAATCTACTGATTGTTGAAAGATTACTAGCATTTCTTGTTACAAAAGATTTGGAGCTACAAAAGGATAAAGTTCTAACACTGAGTGAACTGGGAATGGCTAATGCGGAAATTGCTACTGTCTTAGGAGTCACTCCAGGCTCGGTTCGTGGTACGCTTAGTCAAGCTAAAAAATAGAAGCCTAAGATACTAAAGATTGAATCTCTCTTTGATGATTGCTGGCAATCCGATTAATTCGAAGGCTAGTCTTCGTTGGTATGGACTGCCCTGTTTGGCCTCAACTTGTTCAATAAGTCCTGAGTTGTATAAAATTCCGATTTCTATTGATACATTTGGTCGTTTCATATCCAGCTTAGCAGCAATTTCAGTCGCAGATATCTTTCCATCTAGCATGAGATAGATTTCTACGCGACGAGAAGATGTCCCAAATACCTCAACTGCCGTATTGAGTATACTTTCTCGTTCTTTGTACATTAGAAGGTATAGAATTTCTTCAATTCTATGGCAAGTCTGTTTTAATTCCCCTATCATTTCCTCAGTCATAAAAAATCCACTCCAATACTTACAGACCCTTGCGTGTGCCATTTCTCTTTAGTTCTTAAGGACTTCTGTCGAGTACCTCAAAGATCTTATTCTTTATTCTGACAATTGTAGGAGGATGAAGAATATAGACGACAGCAAGAATTCCCCAGATTAGCCAGATATAGTTACCAACAAAAAGAACATAGAGAATTATGTCTGCTATCTCCATTGGTACAAAAACTGCTGGACCCCCGATTCCCATTTCACCCCAATTGATTGGGACTGGAAACAGCTGGTATCCGGGGCTTGACCATTCAAAACCATGCTCAAGACTCCAACTACCAGGACTTCCAACACGGACTATGGCATAGAGATAGACCAGGAAGATTACTGCCAAGATTCGACCTAGATTTGTCTTCAAGACTGGCAGGAGTTGATTACTTGTACTCTGTGTTTGAGTGGTATCTTTCTTCTTTTCATCTGTTGTATACATATACGACTCCCCACAATTCTTTCTCTTAAACGAATATAAAACTAAAGATGTAAGAAGTATGATGCAAAGGATGGTTCTCATGCCCGTTGGACCAATGGAACACTCTCCAGTGTGGGCAGTATGCCCCATGAGGTTCGAAGCCTGCCGGATTCCGTCTCTTCAGACCTTTCTCATCCTTGATTAACCATATAGAAAAGTGGCGGGACCGGCAGGATTTGAACCTGCGACCCCTTGCTCTCTCCAAATTACCAGAGGGTAATTGATAGGAGGCAAGTGCCCTATCCATACTAGGCAACGGTCCCTTGAACAAGCGGAAATCGGGTGTTACTTGTTAAAGTTTTCTGACTTCATTGAGCCACTTTCGCAGTGATTTTTGCACCTTCTTCCATTGCATCTACAATCATACTACCCTGTCTGGTTTTAATGCGGATTGAGCTCTCGCCATTTCGTCCGACAACCGTTGTTGTGAGATAGACATCATCAGCAAAGATTTCTAATCGCTGTTTTGCATATTTTCGACCAACATCTAGTGTGACTTTCTTCTGAGAATAGCTTGCAGATACGGGAACAACTTCTCCAGGTCTTCCTCGTCGGGGTGCCGTCTGGCCTCCTCGTAGAGTGGGTTTTGCACCTCCTCGTACAGGTACCACCACTTTTTCGCCTCCAAAGGAGAAAATTTCATACTCAAGAACACCAATCTCGAAATCTCGTACCTCAACAACAGGCCTTGCTAAATCCCTCTGGGAGCTGCTCATACCTGTGGGTAATTTCACCTTCAACGAAAGTGATGCAACCTTTGCAACACGGCCGGCCTCTATGTGAATGACGGTGTCAACAGTACTTGGGAGCTGACCAAGTTCAACTCTCCCTCTCAAAATCAATCGTTGGATTGCATCTATTGATGAACCTGCATGAACTACACCAACCATTCCTACACCAGCGGATCTAAGATCCGAGAATGCCTCAAAATCACTGTCCTTTCTCAACTCGTCATAGATGACATAGTCAGGTCGTACTAGCAACAGAATGTCTGCGGCCTTTTCCATACTCCCACCAAGCGGTGCATACTGAACAATTTCCTCTGAAACTTGAAGGTCTCTTGGTTGTTCAAGGGTCTTGACAACATTGTGCTTCTTGCTGTAGAATTCTGCAAGAGCTGCTGAAAATGTACTCTTTCCAGAACCAGGAGACCCTGTTACTAGAATTCCTTCGGCCCTTGTTTCAAGTCGATTTGTCAATTTAGGGCTGAGTTCGTAATCATCCATTGATAGTTTTGTAATAGGACGAATTGCTGATATCTCATACTTGTCAGCAAAGGGAGGCATTGCAATTGCTATCCGCATATTCCTAAGTTGCACTACAGCTGCTCCATCTTCCTCAATCTCCATGAATGACGATCTGTCCATTCGTGCACTCTCGATAATCGCACTGCCCATAATGTCAAGCTCTTCATGTGTGAGAATGCGTTCTGACAATGTAACAAGAGTCCAATCACCCGGTGCACCACGTTTTGCTCTAGGAGGGTTATTTTCCACCAGGTGTACACTCATTGTTTTCTCATCAAAGAAGGCGTCTAGCTTGACTATTTCTTCATCGTCATTAATCCAATCATCGTTATCATTCATTGTTCGAATTCCCTCCGAGGTCGCGGAGCGTTGCCCGAGCTACTCTGTAGTAATTAACTTCACCATTCTGATCTACTAGAGCGAATAGCAAGGTTTTGCGGGCTGCTGAAGCGGTTTCTGTTACTGTATCAAGGTCATGAAGAGAGATTGGAACTCCCTCTTTCAACACATAGATCAGTTGATTGGCAGTTGCAGATCCAGGTCGCTCTCCACGGGAGTAGACTCGAAATCCAATACCACCGCCGAATCCCTGCCGAACTGCATATCCTCTACTTCTCAAATCACGAAACACAAGATATCTAACCCATAGGTCAGGGGCTTCTTCAATCATTTCTTTGATTACAAATGCCGAGTCAACTATTGTGCCATCGGATTTTGCCAGAATAATTCGCTTTCGCTCGAGTAGGTGTAAAACCTCAACTGGTTCTATTTCAAGTCGACCATCTTCTAATCGAGTGCCATAGAATCCTTGCTGAGATATTCTATCTGATGATTCACTGGCAACGTAGCCCTTCCTCTGTTCGAACACTGCATCGGAAGGCTCCTCTTCGGGTTCCTCGAGTTCGATGATGGCTTCATCTTGCTCATCCGATGGTTCTAATGGAAGTTCTGGGCTCTTATCATCTTGGTCGGACAACTTGTTATCGCCTACTCAATGTAGGCCCGGTGCTGACTTGTGAAAAACTCTTCGACGTGTCCAATAACAAGAACTATAGCCGTGTGGTAGAGGCGATCGGGTGTGAGCGACTCCAATATTATCCGTCAATTGAGTGAATTCATCTCTGGTGCAAGCCGAATCGCCATACTGGGAATTGGAAATGATCTCAGAACGGACGACGGCTTGGGGCTTTTCATCGTTCATGAACTAAAGACCAAACATCCCAATGTCTTCATTGAGAATGTGGGGTCAGTTCCTGAAGCATTTGCTCGCCCCTTGGCTGAGTTTGGTGCTGAGAGAGTCATAATGATTGACGCGGCGGATATGAGGAAACCTGTTGGCCATATCGAGCTTGTCACAAAGGATCGTATTGGTGGTATTGCCATTAGCACACATAGCATGCCGCTTTCATTCTTAATGCAGTATCTTGAAGACCAAACAGGTGGAAAAACCATTCTTCTGGGCGTCCAGCCCCAAAGTATTGTGTTTGGCGAAGGCCTAACTCCTATTGTTGAGGAGGTATCGCGGAAGCTTATTAGTGAGATTGATTCTATGCTGAAAAGCCACCTGCGAGGTCTGGATGATGTATCGAACGATTGAATGGCTTGACGATAGCAATAAAGTACGACTTGTAGATCAGCTTAAACTTCCGTTGGAAACTGATTGGATTGTTACTGATAGCCATGAAAGAATGGCGAAAGCTATCAAGATAATGGAAATTAGGGGTGCTCCAGCAATAGGTGCTGCTGCTGGAATGGGTATGGCACTTGCAGCAATTGAAAGTAAGGCAATTAGTAAGGATGAGTTGATTACGTTCTTGGAAAAGGCAGCTGCAACCTTGAATACTAGACCGACAGCGGTGAATCTCACTTGGGCTACTGCTCGTATGCTTGGTGTTGCGAAAGCTACAGAAGGTACCGCTGAGGAGATAGTCAAAGTTCTGATTGAGGAAGGAAAGGAGATTGCAGAAGAAGATGTTTGTATGTGTAGAAGTCTGGGCGAACACGCCTTGGAAGTAATCAAGCCAGGGTACACAATTCAGACCATATGTAATGCAGGATCCCTTGCAACTGTATACTGGGGTACTGTTGGTGCTGTGGTACGAGTGGCACACGAAAAATATAATGGTGATATCAAGGTCTATGCTGCAGAAACTCGGCCTCGCCAACAGGGTGCAAAGCTTACCGTCTATGAGTTTATGGAAGATGGTATTGATACCACTCTGATCACTGATGGAATGATTGGGACTGTATTCAGAGAGGGAAGAGTTGACTGTTGTGTAGTAGGAGCGGATAGAATCTTACGTACGGGTCATGTTATCAATAAAATTGGAACATATACTATGGCTATCACTGCAAAGTATCACAACATTCCCTTCTATAGTGTGGCACCCATATCCACAGTTGATATGGTTACTGACCCTGAAGATGTGGTGATAGAGGAAAGGGATCCAGATGAAATACGGGTCATTAATGGGAAACCTGTAACAGTTCCCACAGCAAAGGTATACAATCCAGCTTTCGATATGACGCCCCCAGAACTTGTCACTGCAATCATTACCGACAAGGGTGTTGTAAAATCACCTACTGAGGAAAAAATGCGTGCTATGTACGACAAGTAAGTGTGTTCTTGATTGGACTAATGATTCTTGGAGTGTGAAACAATTGGGCTATCCTACTATCCGATTCAACATTGGTGATTCTCAGCATGAAATGATG
>JARGGA010000226.1 GCA_029210805.1 Candidatus Thorarchaeota archaeon | reverse complement strand
GACAAAGAATGAGTTTACTGTTTTTAAAACACTGATTGACTTCTTGATTCAAGACGGTGTAGTTTACAACCAGAAAAGTCCTCAAGAGAAAACTGCGAATAGCAATGAGGGATTTCGCAACAAACACAAAATCATCAAGGCGTCAGGTGTTGAACAAAGCTTGATCTACAACACAAACGGAGTTCTTGAAAGGTTTGTTGAGCTTAAAATCGCTGAAGAAGGCAATCCATTGACGGGATGGGGAGGACAGAAGAATGTATACAGAATTAATATTGAGCATCAGTTAGTAAGGGCATATTTGAACACTGCTTTGAATGAGTAATAATGGATTTCCAAAGCAATCGAAGTCGAAGTAAAATATTTCCTTTTCTTCCACCCACAATTGTGGGGGGAGTCCCCTATTTTCATTGAAGGTGTTGCTATGGGCGGAAGAGAACATACTCAACTAAAAGCCATCATTTTGCTAATCGTTTTCATTGGTTGGTCATTTTCTCTTGCGGGTTCACCCAATGTACAGGATTATGAGCTCAGCAAGTCAGTTAGAGTAGTCGAGCCCTCTCAGAGTACCAATATGGCGTTATACTTTGATGGATCAGATGAAGTGCTGGTACCAACTGCGGCCTCACTAAATCCAACAGATGCTATCACGATAATGGCATGGATAAAAGCTGATGATTGGGTAGGAAACAGAAGAATATTGCAGAAAGGTACAGATGATCAATATCAGTTAATCGATGAAGGAGGACTTCAATTTGGTCTAGCCGGTGTAGTAGATGGAGGAATTTCGACTCCACTCCCAAGCACAAGAGCCTGGCATCATGTTGCTGGATCATACGATGGCGCATATATGAAAATATACGTTGACGGACTAGAAATGGGGTCCGAATCGGCCAGTGGATCAATTGCTACTTCATCGAAAGATCTTGCTATTGGAAATAAACCTGGAAGCGTTGGATCTCTAGATCGTTTCAAAGGCGTGATAGATGAAGTGAGAGTTTACAATCGATCGCTTTCGAATCAGGAAATCTATGACACAATGGACAATTCTTCAACTTCAGAAAGTGGACTGATTCTATATTTCAGCTTTGATACATTGGATGGTTCGACCTGTTTGGACCTGTCAGGGAACGGGAATAATGGAACGAATTATGGAGCAGGTCATGTCACATCTTTTAGCTGGACAACCAATGATACCGCAGACGCTATTGATAGTTGGACATTTTCTAACTACAAAATAGCAACCGAGAGTCTTTTTGGGACTTTCAACTACTTCAATCTGTCAAAGTATGGGGGAGGGTGGCAATATGAAGTAACACGAGACTGGACAGATATTGCGTTCACCAATGGCAAGTATATCTGGCATGATGCACAATGCATTGTGGGATTGGTGTCTGCATATCAGATTTTCAACAATGTTACTTACTTGAACTACGCAGAGGATATCTGGGCAGGGGATCAAAATCACTTTTGGGATGAAACGTATGGGGGATACTATGTAAGATTGAATCAAGACAATTCCCCTGCAATTTCAGACAAAGGTATGTTTGAACATGGATGGTATGGACTTGCAACAATTCTCCTTTACGAAGCAACTGGAAACACTACGTACAGAGACCAATCGTCGACCATTCTTGAGTTCATTCTAGATAATTTCTACGACCCCTCTGATGGTAGTTACTATGGTGCACTAAAAAGGAGTCTTGGAGTCAGTGTAAGCGATATTGATACAAACTGGTGTGCACCATATGCAAGATTCCTGACACAATCATATAGGATACTGCCGGACGCTAATACTTTCAAAACAAAGGCAATTGAATTGGTCGACAATATCATCGCCCATGCATACGATCCAGTCTATGGGTGGATTGTTAACAGAGTTTCAAGCGATTGGTCAACTTTCACAAAAACATCGAAAGGATGGTATGATGTTCTTCAGACATTCATTGATGCATACATAATTTGAAAACGTGTCATATCTCCAATTCGCCCAACAATTCTACGATGATATTCAGCAAGCAAATTCAACAGCAGGATATCTTATGGAAATGAATCAAGATTGGACCTCGACTGTTAATGATCAACTTCTGGGTGAAGAAGATCCAGGCGTTGCAATTGCCTACCTTCGGATGTCTTACGAACTTAGAAACGATTCAATTGGTACTGAGGCAATAAGGTACAAAGATGCAATATTTGACGGACTTCATGACCCGATATACGAGGGAATATACAGGATGATAGCTTCAGGGGGCAGTCAAAGCACATGGAAACAATGGTCAGGTGCTGGACGAGTTATGGAAATGCTCGCAGAATTCGCGAGATACTTCCTTCAAGGTCCGATTATCATCTCATCCAACACTTCGTTCTTTTGCTATGGCTTTCCTGGAAATGGGACAGAGGCCAATCCATATGTAATTGAAGGGTATAATATATCAACATCAAAAACGTGCATATCAATCTCAAACACTGATGCATATTTTGTAATTCGTAATTGCACTTTGGGTGGATACAATTCTGGCATAGGGATTGAATTACTTGATGTGTTAAACGGAGAGATTGTAAATAATACAATAACTGGAAAGGATACGGGCATCTATCTGGATGATTCGTATTCACTAAGCCTATTGAACAACTCAATTGCAGATTGTATCAGTTATGGTATCAATCTTCACTTCGCGAGTCTCTGTGCAGTGGAAAATAACACCGTTACATCTAATGAAATCGGAATACATGGGGAGCATTGTTGGTACAATGATTTTCACAACAACTCAATATCATTCAATCACGATGTAGGGATGGATTTCTTTGATGTCTGGGACTTCACACTAACAAACAACACCTTATCAAGCAACAATCATTTAGGAATATCTTTTTGGATATCTCCAGGCCAACAGCTCGCTTCAAACGTAATGTCTGGTAATGGAATAATGATTACGGGAAGTGTAGAAGAATGTTATCTCAATATCACTGGAGATAATTGGGTAAACGGAAAAGTTCTAGGGTACTTCAATAATTGTACTGATGACATCATAGATGGTTCCCAATACGGACAGGTCATTCTTGTTGAATGCAATGGAACCACCGTTGAGAATGGCATCTTTGCGAATTGTACAACTGCTATAATTGGATCTGAATACTGTGTATTGAAAAACAATACAATTTCAGGATGCTCGTACGATGGTCTATATATCCAAGAATCTCCGAACAACATAATTGTAAACAACACAGTATCAGGAAATTCATTTAATGGTATTAGGGTGGTTGAGCATTCAGATGACAATCTGATAACCAATAACACAATCTTCAGCAACTCTAAAGCCGGTGTATGCATTGATAGGTATGCCTTAGGGAATCTAATAATCAGCAATAGCATCTTTGAAAATTGTGAATACGGTATTAATTGCGATTTCACCGTATCTGACAATCATATCTATGGCAATATTTTAGCTAGCAATGGCATTGCGAATGCGAATGATGAAGAATCTGGGAATCATTGGAACTCTACTGGATGGGGGAACTACTGGTCAGACCATAATGGAATAGGGTTCTATGCAATACCGGGGGAGGGAAACGCCTTTGATTACTTCCCGATGGTATATCCTCCGGATCAATCTCATCCAACGATAAATCATCCTGATGATATTGAATTTAATGAAGGGACTCAAGGCCATGTCATTGAATGGGTACCATCTGATGCATACCCTTCAGACTACGTAATATTCAGGAATAGCTCAAAAATACGGACGGGGATCTGGCATGGAGGTTACATACTTGTTGAATTAGATGGAGTGGAACTGGGGATCCACAATTACACTTTGGTTGTTTGTGACACATCAGGTAATTGGAATAGCGATACAGTGATTGCCACGGTGCGAGATGAAAATCCTCCAGTGATAAATCATCCATCAGATATTCTGTTTATCGAAGGAAGCACGGGATACAATATATCATGGATTCCTACTGATTTGCATCCAGACCAATATCAAGTATTCATGAATGGGAGCATGATTATGTCCACATCTTGGGATGGAGGTTCTGTTGTCATTGAATTAGATGGCTTGAGCAGAGGTAGCTACAACTACACAATAGTTGCATCTGATACCTCCGGCAATACTGTTTTGGATACTGTGATAGTGTTTGTGCATTCAGCACCTGTTACTTCAAGTACCACTACAACTACATCAACGCAAACAACTACTGATACAGATGCAACAACTACTACACCGTTGCCACTTGATGGAAGCATTGTGGTAGTGATAACTTCGGGCCTTGTAATAATCATTCTACTAATCGTTATCTTCCTGAAAAAGAGATCATAACTGATTGACTGATGCAATTACCATACCATTGGAACATAACCTTCATTTACTAGGTCTGCAATCTTTGAGCCTACATAATCCACAGTTATTCCAAGCTCATCAATCTTGGAGGATATCTCATCTCTATCTGAAAGAAACTTGCAAGCGATAGGTTCCATTTGAGTAGCAAGATTCTGTGCTTCCAAACCAACTTCTTCATCATTGATTAGAAGCTTCTCTGAGGGGCCAAAGAACATCACTTTGACATCACCTAGCCAGCCATACTTGGCAGTATTGAGTGCGTACATAATTGCAGTCAAAACTTTCTCGCGTTCACCAGACGCGATAATAACGAGTAGATTCTTTTTCTCGGTCATGTGAATCTAGTGAGCTTTCGGACTGCTCTTAATAAGATGATTGTAAGAGGAATCTAACAAACTACAGGGGATATTCTGAATCGATACCAATACCGCACATTCTTCTTCAATTTGAACTCCTCATGCAGTCTAGCTATTGCAGGAGAATCGCCACCCACACCCTTCTGTCGATAGTCAATGTTTAGCGTTAGATATTCTCTTCGAGGTAATTCATGAATGTGGCGAGCTGAAGCAAGATCCTCCTGAGAGTATGGCCACACACTAAAGCTAAGAAGCGTACCACCCTCATCAGTAATCATGAGTCCCTCTCCATTCCAGTCTTGAAGAGCAAGAACTCTAACATCAGTACGATTTGCATTCTCTTGGGGACGGACATAATCATGTATGAATTCCTCTACTTTCAACCAGTGCGTGCCCACCCACGCACCTTGTTTCCGATCCAGCATCGTTTCATGAGGGCCTCGACCAAACCAATAGACAGTGTCGAAATCAGCATGAATTGTTGTCTGCATTCCGAATCGCGTGAGGTCCTTTTTTGGCACAAAACTATTCTCAACGATGATATCTCCGTTCCCTAGGATTTTCAGATTTGAGTCGAATGTGGTTTTTCCATTGGGAATCTTGAAAGATACTTGGATTTCTACATCAGTCTTAGATTCAATGACTTCAAAGCGTACGACCTTCCTCCGCTTGGATGCATCTCTCCAAGGGTCTCTGAAGATTCTCGAGAGGAAAGGAACAAATGTAGTCAGCTCTCTCTCGTTGTCTGTAGGTGCTCTCCAGAGATTTGGCCGCAACTCTGAAGAGATCAATTCATAACCTTTGTAGTTGTAGTTCTCGATGCATCCTGATTCACGACCAACAAGGACCGTGAAAGATTCGTTATGAATCTTCAACTGATTTCCGATGTCTTCAACAACCAGTTCCTCAAGTTGAAGGGGTTCCTCGGGTTTTTCTTTATTCTCAAGTGAGATTTCAAACTGGTCCCAGGCAATCGGATAATCTTTCTCAACCCAATCGGTTTCCTTGATTGTATGGAATTTTATCAGCAGATGGTATTCATTTGTCTTATCAAAATTAAATTCTGAAAACTCCAGTTG
>JARGGA010000225.1 GCA_029210805.1 Candidatus Thorarchaeota archaeon | reverse complement strand
CTGTCGTATAACACTCTCAGGAGTCACCACGTCACGAAGGAAAGTTTCAATGACCTGCCTTTCAAATCGGCTATACACTGCAAGGTCCATCTCAACCCATCGTAGCAAGTTGAACTGCTCTTCAAAGGCTTTAATGATTTTACGTAGTTTCTCTCTGAGGAACTCATTATCTTCTGATGCAGAAAGGGCGCCAAGAGTCCATTCTCCAAACTCGACGAGAATCTTGTAATCCGTTCCTTCAAATGCTCTGGCTCGAGAGGCGACTGACTGTGTGGCTTCATCAAAGAATGAAGTCATGGCTACTATAAATGATGAAATCAGGTCTGAATCAAACAGCGCTTCTACGAAGTCAGTATGGTACATACACACGCCTGTTTCGTGTTTGATGATGTACAGACTCTTGATGTTCATTTGTCGATTGCCTCTCAATGTAACTGATATCTCGCCTTTTCCCATTCAGTACTTGATATCCAATCCATGGAGAGTACTCTCTCGAACGGATTTAATTCTTGTAGGGATGTCTACGACACTCCATTTTATTGTCCCTATAAGGAAATTTCCGGTGTCCTCACCGAAATACTGCTGAATCTGTCAAGACTTCTGAGATGGTATATCTTATTATGTAGGAACGCAAAATGCTAGGCGGAGGTTCTCAAATGATAGAGAACACTTTGATCACGGCTATCACGGGTATTGCGATTATCATTGTATCAGTTCATCGGGGATTGAAGATACTAGGATTCCGAGGAATTTTGCAATTTCTTGGGAAGGCCGCTAGGGACTCGAATCTTGATCTAAGTGGTAACACCGTTTATCCGGACTCAATTTCTCACCAATGGCTCATGAAATCTGTGGTTTCAAATCGACCTGGTAAAATGAAGATGTGGTTCAGAGAACAAGTCGACAACAATACAATTGTGATGTTCTCGGTATTTGCATTCCTAATGTTCACTTTCTCCATGTTGATTACTTCTATCCTTGTTTCATCCGTGATTTTGACTGGCATACAAGCAGGTATCTTTCTTGTTGGAACATTAATCATCTTTGGAACTGGTGACCCCCGGATGTCTGAAAGTTTATTGGATATGCTTGAAAGAACTGAGAAGGCAAAGCTGAGTGAAAGAGATTACCCATATGCCCGGATTGCGAATCGAAAAGCTATTCACTCATTGATAATCACTTGTGTGCTTGGGTTCATCTTCATATTGTCTTCTCTTTGGATTGATGTAATTATCGAGTTTCTTGCCTACATCATCGCCTGGTTTAGTTATGCAGCTATAATTACTCCTGCAACCGCCATGGCACGTGTCAATATGGGTCTTGCAATTGCCTATATGGCCGCTGTGCTTCCATTTCTAATGTATACTGTGTTGAAAATTACTCAGATGATTTATCCACATCAACGAGACTTTGGATCACCTAATCCAATCTATACAAAAAGAGGATGACCATACGGAGAGGACTATAAGGATAAATCTCAAGACATCTTCTTATGCCTGATGAGGAACACTCTATCCAATGTCCATCCTGTTTAGAGGGAATTCTAATCGTGAACTCCATGCTCTATACTGTTCCTTACTTCAATGAGATTGCTATGTTCACAATGAAATGTCCCAAGTGCAGTTTCAATCATAATGACATCTTTTCAGCAGAAGAGAGACCCCCAGTACGGTGGACCCTCAGAGTTACTGACCCCGAGATGCTAAATATCCGAGTTGTTCGATCAGGCTCGGGGACTATAAGATTTCCCGACTTCGGAATTGATATTGAACCAGGACCTGCAGCGGAATCCTACATATCCAATGTAGAAGGCGTCCTTTATCGAACACGACCAACAGTTGAATTTGTTACAAAAACTGCAGACCTTGAGAGTGAGCGTGAACAAGGCAAAAAGGTCTTGGAAATGATGATGAAGGCAATAAGAGGGGAATTGGACTTCACCATGATAATTGAGGATCCTATGGGCGTTAGTGGTATTCTTCCTGATGACCTCCGCTTAGTGAAACGAGAAGAAATCTCTCGTGAAGATGCTGCCAATCTTCGGGGCGCTCCCACTTGGCTTGATACTGTTCGGAAAGAGGTTCAGCAGCGTAAGGGTTAAAACTGCGAGGTGAGGTTTTCTCGTTACTCGTGGGCCGGTAGATTAGCCCGGCGGATCGTCTGGTTTGCATCCAGAAGGCCAGGGGTTCAAATCCCCTCCGGTCCACCACAATCATTCAAGACGCCTGAACTGCCTCTTTCTTTATCCTTGTTTGTGTCCTGAAAATTCTATCAATAATCCGTTTCAGGGTATGAAGAGTATCTTCGACATCGTTGTTTGCTGCTCTATGAATTACTAGGCTTTCCAGACGTAAGAGCGCATCTTCAACGTCTCTCAAAATCCCAAAAACAGTATCAGGATATCTTGATTCGTCCTCTCCCTTCAAGACATGTCTTATCAATTCCATTAGGGCTTCTGTTTCATATACCTTCCTCCTCCTTTCATAATTTATTTCTCCTGAGATGGCTTTGCTTATTCAATTGCTACTCCCACAGAGGCAACTGGAGTTGTTACAATGATAGATGTGTTTGAATTGAATGTAACTAACACTCTAAGATAGTATTCTTCCCATCCCAATAAACCAAGAACCGTTGGCATATCTCTATCCTCATCGTACCCAAGGTTTCTTCTCTCACCTACTTCGATGGTAGCATTACCAGATGGAAGTAATCCGAAAGTGTATAGTAGAGTCCCGTTGGCGAAGAAGACAGAAGCCTTTGTCGCATTGAAATCATCTATGTCTGTCAAACCATTATTTGTCACATTTATTTCCAGATGGAAACTAAACGAGTTGAGTCCATTATGTGGCATGAACATGTAAAATTGCACAAGAGCTCCCAGCGTGACATTGTCTATCTCTACTGGGACTTGGTCATAACCAGGGGGTTCTTCTGGTGCTGGTAGCGGATCTAGTTCAGGCAAGATGGTGGGGGGAACTCCCGGTGGAAATCTGATCATAATGCCAAGTACAATTGCTAGAATGCAACCGATTGCAGCAATTACCAATGATATCCTCCTACGTGTCATACTCTTTCCTCTCTTTTACCACTAGAAATCAAATTAACTTTCGCCGAAAATACTTGTTTGTGTGTCCTATCCCACTATCGTTTTCGAAAGAAAATGCTTGCCGGATGTTCGTAATTTATCAACTATAAAGTAATCCTTAAGAGGGGCTATAGATGGGTTCGATTTCAATTCACATTGGACTAGGTCGGAACATTTCATGATAATGAATAACAACGTTCTTTCCAATCCAAAGATGGTGAAATAACAATGCAATTACTCGAGACATTCAACACAATGGTACTTGTCGAGCAAGTGATGATTATGATAGTCATCCTAGCCGCGATAATCAGTCTCGTGTATGCCTGGTGGCTCAGGAAAGGAGTTCTTGCACTCCCTAAAGGTACTGAGCAGATGCAGAACGTGTGGAATGGTATTCGAGAAGGTGCCCTGTCCTATCTAAATAGGCAGTTGAGATCAATCCTTCCGATTCTTGTTGTACTATCCATTCTCCTCTTCTTCACCGTTTACATAACTCATCCAGAGCGAGGTACGTTGGAGCTCTTCGGAGATACACCGTCAGGTATCGCGACAGCACAGTTAGTTGTTGGAATTGGTCGTTCTATCGCGTTCATTCTGGGTGCAAGCTTCTCCTTGATGGTTGGACAACTGGGAATGCGAATCGCAGTCGAATCCAATATCCGGGTAGCTCAGGCAACACGCGAAGGCGAAAACAGATACAATCGTGCACTAACAATCTCATACCGTGGTGGCACCTTTACAGGAATGCTCACTGATGGTCTTGGATTACTAGGTGGTACATTGATCTTCATCATTTATGGAATTGCTGCTCCAGATGCTCTACTAGGATTCGGTCTTGGTGGTACTCTACTTGCTCTATTCATGAGAGTGGGTGGTGGTATCTACACAAAGGCTGCTGATGTTGGTGCTGATCTGGTTGGTAAGATTGAGCAAGGATTACCAGAAGATGATCCACGAAATGCCGCCGTAATTGCTGACCTCGTTGGTGACAACGTTGGCGATTGCGCAGGTATGGCCGCTGACATCTTTGAATCATATGAGGTTACAATTGTTTCCGCATTGATTCTTGCTATTGTTCTGTACTTGGACAATCCAGCTCTGCTTTTCTTCCCATTTGCAGTAATAGTGTTCCCACTATTCATCAGAGCAATTGGAGTCATCTCTTCAATACTTGGAACATTCATGGTTCCAGTCTGGCCAAGAGTCTTCAAGAAATCAGCAGTCTACGCTGAAAAAGCGATGTTCATGTCATATGAAGTTTCAAGCGTATTCACCATCATTCTATCCTTGCTTCTTTCATGGTTTTATGTTGGAGATTTACGATTCGGAATTCTAATCGCAATAGGTGTGATGTTAGCTGTTTCCTTCAACCCAATTACTAGCTACTTCACTTCATTGAAGAAACCTCCTGTCATTGAGATTGTAAAGTCCGCAGACACAGGATATGCAACATTCATACTCTCTGGCCTAGTTGCCGGTTATGAATCAACAGTTGCTGCCTTAGTAGTGATTGTAACATCCTTTGGAATTGCGACCGCGTTGTTCCTACCAGCTATTGCAGCATTCTTTATTCCAGCAATCGCTTTCAATCCACTAACGATGGATGGCGTTCTATGGGTTCTCTATGGCATTGCATTGATTGGTATAGGTATGCTTTCCCACACTGGTAACAATGTGGCCATGGATGCGTTCGGACCAATTAGTGATAATGCTGCAGGTATCGGTGAACTCTCTCCCGGTGACTTTGATGATGAAGCAATGAAGACCATGGCTGAACTTGATGCTGTAGGAAATACAACAAAGGCTATTACGAAAGGAGTAGCTATTGCCTCAGCAGTAATTGCAGCTGTCGCCTTATTTGATGCATTCATCGTTGTTGCAGGAATTGAACACCTCGTATTAGACAACCCATTAGTCTTTTCCGGACTGCTTTTGGGTGCAGCCCTTCCATGGCTGTTCTCGGCCCTAAACATCAAGGCTGTGACTCGTGCAGCAGGGGAAATGGTGCAAGAGGTCCGCAGGCAGTTCAAGATACCTGGAATCCTTGAGGGTACTAAGAAGCCTGATTATGACCGTGCTGTTGGCATTTCAACAACTGCGGCTCAGAAGGAGCTCATTTCATTGGCTGCCATCACGGTAACCGTGCCAATTATGGTCGGTATTCTGTTAGGTGTCCAAGCTCTGGGTGGTTTCCTTGGTGGAATCATCGTATCTGGTCAGCTTCTAGCCGTGTTCATGTCGAACGCAGGTGGAGCATGGGACAACGCAAAGAAGGCTATTGAGGACGAACCCAGTGATATCGCAAATAACACTGGAAAAGGTTCTGAGCGCCACAAGTGCGGTGTTGTTGGTGATACTATTGGTGACCCACTCAAAGACACTGCAGGTCCAGCACTTAATCCAATGATCAAGGTCGTTAACCTACTCGCCCTTATCTTGGCACCTTTGTTGGTAACCTTCACCTTTGGTGTTTCAGCAGAGATCAATGTCATACTTCTAGCTGTACTCTTTGTTCTGTTCCTCATCACCGTATGGGCGATCAGGAAGAGCACCAAGGCGGCAGTCTTCGAAACTCCTCCGGAAATTCCGGTAGAAGCCAAAAACTAAGAAAAGATGGTGGCGAAAGCCACCCTTTTCCTTTCTTTTTCTATGAGTGCAATTCTAGACTTTGAGTAATCAAGTCAATGAAATC
>JARGGA010000224.1 GCA_029210805.1 Candidatus Thorarchaeota archaeon | reverse complement strand
TATCTAAGGGAAGTCCAAGTTTGTCTAAGATTCTTGTAACTGTTTGCAACCCTTCTCATCCTCGTGCAAGTTTCTTCACAGCATCAACAATCTCATGCACCATCATAACTGCGCCAATCAATTCAACACGAGGGGAATCATCCTCATCTGCAGGCCGGGAGCAAATTCTTCCCACTGCTCGACCAAGTCCTTGTATCAGCTTGGACAGCGCACTTTTTGTGGGACCATCTAAGCCACTTGACTCCACCTGAGAAATCAATTCAGCTAAATCAGATATCACACTATCAGAAACCTCAGCTGCAGTTTCAGATCTTCTACCATAATCTGAAACCTTAGACTCAGCCACTTTCAATTGGTGTTCGAGTTGCTGTAGTTTGTCAGATACATCTGCAGAAGCCTCCACTGGGATATCGCCAGAGGAAGTTCCACCTTCAAGAATGAGTCGCATGTCAGCAATCTCTGATTGGAGCTTGCTGATTGTTTGGTCTTTATTCGAAATGGTTTCTAAGAGTTCCTGCTCAGCGCCACTATCTTCCATCGGGACAGGAGTCGCCCTTAACCGTGATTCCATCTCAGCCAAGGATGAGTCTCTTTCGCCAACTGAGTCTTTTAGTGCATCAAGCTCAGAGTGAAGAAGGGTGAGTGTTTCTTCTTTCTCTTTCAGAAATTCATTCAGTTGTTTGTTTTCTACTTCCAATTCTTGCTTCTGGCTCTGAACTGCTGAAGCAGTATCTGAAAGGTCTTTGAGCTGATCTCGAAGAACTTCAAAATCAGGATTAGGAGGAGAGATTACATATTTCGCCATGAATGTGAAGATAATAATGACACCCGCGAGGTAAATCATAGAATAAACAATACTATAGGAAAATGCCATCATGGTCAGACGCTGCAGAATTGCAATGAAAACATCGTATGAGCCGAATGTTAGCTCTTCAGGTCCCCACCACATGGATCCAAAACCTGCATAGAGTATAAGCAGGATGGATGAAGCTAAACCTAGAATTCCTACAAGCAGAATCATGTTGCGTCTTCTTTCTTCATTCGGTAAGTATCTTTGAAATAACAAAAGAAGAATTCCACCAAATAGCAGGGGCAGTGCATATGGAAATACTGCCACTAGATTGCTTCCTATATCTGTGAAGTTAATTTGCAGCGTGTCAAATGTGAGTATAGGCGTCTGGCCGAACAATTGTGGTCCTCCTAAGCTAGATGCACAATAATGATAGAAAAGGTCTTGTGATATATCTCTTCTTACCTTGTATGAAAAGAAAAATAAAGAAAGGAAAACGCTCAGTCTTTCAATAAAATGACGGAACAGAAACTCCTACTCTCGCCAAAGCTGAGCTTTCATTGATTCATGCTCTTGAACCATAATATCAAGTGTCTTGTAAAGCCTGCATGCTTCGTCGATGTTTAGAAGAAAAGCGCCTTTGATATCTTTGTCCTCTCCAAGTGAGAGGCGAACCTTCCCCTCGTTTACCCAGCCTTCAACTGACTTCTGTGGTGTAGTCATTTGGAGTTCCAGCCAAGTTCTTCTCTTGGCACCATTATCCGGGTCATTAAAGAAGTGCTTCAGTTGTAGCCTTCTTTCATATTGTCGAGGTGAATCACTCATTAATTATTCACTCCTTGTAGCGATTTTATTCACTACAATTCATAGTAGCACGCAAAGCAATATTTTCTCATTTCTCGTCACTACCGAGCTGAATGCGCCGGATTTGGTACAAAGACGCCTTCAAGCAAAACCTTAACTTACCAGCAAGGAACCCGCACTTGGATGGACGTTCCACCATGTCACGACTCCATAGAACTCATCACAACTACATTCTGCTTGGCGTAACCTTGGTACTATTACTGCTACCAATTACAGGGATGCAGATAGGTTTACACACAACAAACGAAGTAGCAATGCCTTTAGTAGAACCCACACTCCATTCAATGATACAGGAGAATCCTGATACAGCATTTTCCATCATTGTTCAGTTTGAGAGCGATTATGACGCATCAAGAATTAGTGAGTTGCTTGGAAAATCTAATATTGACGGCATTGAAATTAGAACCATTTTTGATATTATACCAATGGCATCTTTGTATGCAACACAACAGGGTGTTGAGTCGTTGATACAATTAGATGGAATTGCTTCTATTTCTCTTGACAGAGTTGTTACTCTGGAAACACAACTTGGCGATTACGAACCGGCTCAGGTCGGAATAGAATCAGGCTATGTGCACCCCAATGTGACTCTAAACGTTGGGCCAATCTGGGCTCAAGGATATTCTGGCAATGGAATAACTGTAGCGATTATCGATAGTGGTGCAGATAGCAATCATCCGGACCTTCAAGATAGAATTATTGGCTTCCAAGATTTCGTTGCTGGAGATTCTGACATGAATCCTTCGGATGGAATAGTTGCCTATGATGACAATGGTCATGGAACAGCCTGTGCATGGCTCGTAGCTGGAACAGGGGAGGGAACCGGCGACGAATATACAGGATTAGCTCCAGAGGCTGATTTACTAATTATCAAAACACTGGATAGTTCAGGTGCAGCAGATGATTCACTTATCGCAGAGGGAATCCAATTTGCTATCGATGAGGGTGTCGATATCATAAGCCTAAGTGTTGGGGGGCAATGGATTGATGACCCATCTTACCCAGACCCTTCGATACAGGCAGCGAGGAGGGCTATAGCAGCAGGAATTGTAGTTGTGGTTGCGGGAGGTAATGGTGGTCCAGCTACCGAAACGATCACATCACCAGGCGTATTTGAAGATGCGATTACTGTCGGTTCTTCAATAGGAAGCATTGATACGGTTCCCTTCAGTAGTCGAGGACCAGTATATAGAACATCAACTGATCCAAATGGTTACTTTACCAAACCAGATATTCTTGCGCCGGGGTACTTTATCCTTTCTGGAATCAGCGCGGGAGCAGACCCGGTTGAATACCCATTATACAATTCGACTCAGTTTACTTCACCATACACTCTCTGGTCGGGAACTTCATCTTCATGCCCTCAGATTGCGGCACTTGCAGCCCTGCTTCTTGACAAGCATCCAGGAATAACTCCAATTGAAGTCAAAGCATTTCTAATGTCAGGAGCGACAGATCTTGGTGCAGATCCTATGGAACAAGGATATGGCCTTGCAAATGTTACTAAATCATCTGAGTTGATTGAAAGCACATCAGGAATAATCACACTTATGGCACCTCTTAGGTACCCGACATTACCAGGAACAAATCAGGTCTTTGTCATTGGTGACGATAGACCCCCACAAAATGTAACAGTAATCTCAACTGTGAATCGAGGATCAGTGGTCATCGAATCCTCAGGAAACGCGTCTGATTTTATTTCAGTTGATGACCATGCCTACGTATCTGTAGGGTACAGCTATTTTAGTGTAGGTCTAGAGATTCCTGACAATCTACCATTATCAGCACTTGGACAATACTCAGGTTCCATAGACATGTTGGAAGGCAGTGAAGTAATAGCCTCGATTGAGCTAGACCTTCTCATTACTGCCTATGGAGGAAGGCTTCTTGTTGATATGGCACATCATTCAACTACAGATCCAGATGATGTATCATATTATCGGTACTTTGGAGAATACCTGAGAGAACAGGGAATGGTCATCTCAGAGTATCCTGTGAATTGGCAGGTAACTCTTGATAGTGGCTTTGGGTTCAGCCCATTCGATTCATCATCATTAGCATCAACAGAAGTTCTAATGGTTATGGACACAGAAAACACTTACTCGGAAACAGAAATATCTGCAATTCGAACATTTGTCGAGAACGGTGGCACGCTTCTCATCGTTTCAGAAGGATTCGATACAGTTAGTAATGTGCCTGCATTCGCAATCGAGTCATATAATGCGATATTGGAGCCATATGGAATTCAGTGCGAGGACAATTGGATTGGTAATGATATCGGAGGAGTGTTTGGAGTCGATTCAGGCGGGAGTGTTGAAACTGATCCTCTTACAGAAGAAGTACGGAATATCTTTGTTCTGAATGGTGGAACGCTTTCAGTAGACTCCTCAATTGCGGGCGCAGAAGGATTGGTTTGGACAGATGCTGAAAAAACACATGCACTTCTGGCAACAGTGGAAGCAGGAGATGGAAAGATAATTGCACTATCAGATGGGTCAATCCTGTATGACACCACAATCTACGATGCAATCAATCTTGGAGCGGATAATCTACTGCTCCTAAAGAACATCGCTGTAGCAATCCAGCCAACTACACCCAGAATCTATGATGTCCTATTTCAATACGGCGAGGTAGGCGAATCAGCAAACTTCACAGCGTTCATTTTTGGAGAGAATTTGGAGGAGGTAGAAATAACTGTCTACGGCCCCAATAGAGAACAAATTGACGAGCCTATAGTAGAATCGTTAGGATACAAATATTTCTTCGAATTCAATCTTGAAACAGCAGGATTTTATGAGGTGTCCATAATTGCAACAGATTTGGAAGGAAATACTCGGACATATGTTAAGACGTTCCTCATTCCAGTTTCTGCAGTTGATGACGAACTACTAATGGGGGTAATGTACGGACTATTAGCGATTGTCGGAGTTGCACTGCTATATGTAGGTATTCTGAAATTTGGAGTTGGAAAGAAGAAACGACCTAAACTTGAACGTGAATGGACTCCAGAATGGGAGAATGATGAAACTCCACCATCTATTGAATAGGGCCAAGGGTCTGTTCAAGGAGATCCTTCATCCTTTTATGAGTAGGCTCCAGAAGGGGCCGCTCATCCAGAGTCGCGTTTGATTCAACTCTTTCAAGGATTTGATATCCTAGTCTTGCTCCAAGTCGTGATGCTAGAACTTGCCCTCCGATAAGTTGCCCATCATTAGTCGTTACTAGTGCAACCTTCGAGAATTCGGCGGGATCATCAAGATAGACTACTTTCGTATCAAGTCCCACTTTTGAGGCGGAAACTGAGGAATTGCCTACACATACTATTTCGGTTCCAAAGATGCGATCATATTGGAATCGAAGAGATGTATCATCGTAGATTTTCTTGCCACCAACTGCTGCAACGCCAGCTTGACGTCCGGCTCGAGCTGCCACACTTCCTATAGGTAGTAGTACTGGTTTCTGCGTTAAAGTGTCAACCATCTCAACACAATCACCAACAGCATAAACATCAGAAGCAGAGGTTTCCATTTTGTTGGATACTTCTATTCCGCCAAGCTCGCCAATCTTCAATCCAATAGTTCTAGCAAATTCGGTATTCGGTTTCACGCCAGTCATGAGTAATATAGCATCTGCCTCAATTGTTCCACCATTTACGCGAAGCCCAGTTGCTTGACCAGAACCAGTAATTCTAGTTGGAGACTCGCCCTGATAAAATGATAGAGTGGATGGAAGTCTTGACTTAAGCTCTTCACTCATTGACTCTTCTAACTGCGAACGCATTAGACGTGAGCGTACTATCATATGGACGTCTTTGCCCATATCTATGAGACGTTCTGCCACTTCAAGTCCACTAAATCCTGCTCCTACAATAACGATTGTCTTCATCCTCGCTAGATTACTGCCAATTTTCGCAGTATCCATCATATTCTGAATTGTAAAAACACCTTCAAGATCGGTTCCAGGAATATTCGGAATCGATGGAAGACCGCCAGCAGCGATTATTAGTTTATCAAATGTTGATTGAGATTCTTTCCCGCTGTTATCACGAATAGTTATTGAGCGAGAAGACAAATCCGCTCCAGTAACCTGAACACCGGAAACAACATTGATATTCTTTTCAGACAATGCTTTGAT
>JARGGA010000223.1 GCA_029210805.1 Candidatus Thorarchaeota archaeon | reverse complement strand
AGAGCATTGGTTCAGGAACCAAAAGTTATTTTAATGGATGAGCCGACAAGCAGTACTGATGTATCTGTTCAGGCACAGACTCTGAACCTTATGAAGGACCTCCAGAAGGAATTCAATCTTACCTACATGTTCATCTCACACAATCTCAGTGTCGTGAAGCACATGAGCGATAGGATTGCAGTGATGTATCTAGGTAAGATTATTGAGCTGACACCTCATGATATCTTCCGCAAACCTTTACATCCATATACCTTTGCCCTGGTATCAGCTGTACCTGTTCCAGATCCTCGCTTTGCTGGAAAGGCCCAGATTCTTGCTGGTGAAGTACCAAGTCCAATTAACCCGCCTCCAGGTTGCAGGTTCCACCCTCGTTGCATCTTTGCTACAGAAAAGTGTATGCGAGATCAACCAGAGCTTCGTGACATTGGCGATGGGCATCTTGTTGCTTGTCACTATGCAGGTGAGCTCGATTTTGGAACCAGCGCCCAGCAAGACTATGCGCAGGCTGTTGGAGAAGCAGGAGCTATGAACTAACTATATCAGCTAGTTAAAGAGCAATGGCGATAGAATGAATACGGTGGAATCGATGAGCGATAACTACGAAGAACGCGACTCCGAATCCTCTTATGAAGAGGTTGACTGGACCGATTATAGGTCCGTAGAAGAGGAACAGGATAAGGATGTTTCTCTTGAATGGAGGGATTATGTCGCACTCTTTATAGCAGCGCTTCAAACGATTTTCCTACCGCTAATCGTTCTCGCCATTGTGTTCTTTATTTTCGGATTACTATTTTCCTTGATTGTCTAGGAGTATTGAACCAATGTCATCTCTTCGTCGTGATATCCTAGAAGCTCTTACTCTATCAAGTATTATTGCAGTTATTGATATATCAATAGGCCTTCTGTTCTTTTTGCTTAACAATGAGATATCTGTTTTTTATACCGCGGCTAATTTTATGATTCTAGAATTTGGTGCATTATTGATTCTTGGGGGATGCCTTATGGCTAGACAGCCTCTGGAAGATGAAAAGCGATACGATGATTCGGGACAACCTGTAACCACATGGAAATACGCTCTTATTGGAAAGAAGCTCCTCATCACTTCTCTATTTGTAGTATTGCTAGGCTTGCTCCTTGGAATCTTAAGTGGTTTCATATGATTGTAGATATTATTTACCATTGATAGGCGCTTGATTCTCTCTCATCTGTTCTACCCCGGATACGCCGAGTAATTGTCATACTCAGTAGAACCAGAATAGGTACTACTGCCCCTAGATACATAATTGCCAGTGGGAACCAGATCTCCATAAGAACTAATGCTGGACCCCATAGAACGACTTCTGAGAACACTGCAATTGCTACCGCTAAACCTATGGGAATCATTTCTGCCCATGGTGAGATGGCAATGATGGAAACTCCGATTATCCCTGAAGTTATCAACCAGTTCTTTATAGAATCATAAGATATCTTCACGTACACAAAATCTTCGTCGCATAAATCCGCAAGAGGATACTTCTCAATTGCCTGTAGAAAATCTTCTGAAACTTTTGGACCTCCAGGACCTAAAAGGACCAATGCCCCCACCCCGAACACAACAATTGACATTCCTGCAATTTCGATTGATCGTATCGCCACAAGACCCAGGATGATTGCAGCCATTCCTATAACAAATCCCACCCACAAAGCTGCTGCTAGGGTATTGTCATGAAGATGTTCTTGAAACCATGTACCTAAACGCCCATGTTTCTTTCTCATCATATTATCCATGATCCACTCGTGCGATTTGCAACGGGTGTATTTTGTTTCGCCTGAAAAGTCAAGGGTCTGAACATCATATTCCTCGGTTATGGTCATCATCGTTCTTTTGTAATCTGCTATCCTTCTTGATCGCCAGATAGTATACGCAAGAATTACAGAACCTGTGGCCAAAACGGCAATATTGAGTTCCAGTTGAATCAACCTTCAAATGCTTGGGTGAATCCCGTTCCGAGCAAGCCTTCTTTAAACAGTATGGTAGGACATCAATTGAGCATACTGTGAAAAGCAGATAACCAAATGTGATACTCAACTACTTCTGTCAAGTCAGAATCCGCGTGCCATCTCTTTCCTAGTAATAGTATGACATCTCCATAGAGACCTGCTGGTTTCTTCCTTCCAACTTTTAATTTAAACTTGGGACCTGGTGCAGATAGTGATATACCATGTTCATAGTATATTTTGGGATGCTCCGAAAATGTGTAATCCATTTTCATCGAGGGCTCTGGATAGAGAGTTTTCTTAATATTGCCCAAGGTGAGATTGACACCAATATCCGCTATTTCATAATTAGGAACTAGATTATTTGGACCCGGTAACACTGGAGCCAATAGGGGTCTCGGTCCTCTCTTTCTGCTTGCTACCTGCCCCTCAAGAATTCCACAGAAATCGCCTCCCGTCCCAAATACAGTTAACGACTTTCCTGGATCGAGATGGATATCCGATGAAAGGAGATCATCTCTCTTTGCACCATGTGGGTTTCCTGAACTTACTGCACCTTGCTCCCAGTGAAACCATGGAATAGTTGCCATTGGTAGCATGGTATCATGTGATTCTTCCTTTTTTTCCATCAATCTCCATACTGCATCGTTGAAAACAAAAAGCGACATTGAGAAGGGTCTAAACTCCTTGCTCTTCTCGATGACATAGTTCTTGAAACCTTGTTCTTGGGAAAGGATGTTAGCAGTTTTGATGAGTTGATCAATAGTGAGTTTAGTAGCTCCTATTTCATCTATGCTTTTCATTTGATTTGGCAATAGGTCAAAAGATATGTTCTTCTTTAGTTCAAATTCATCAATTGCCTCTTTGGGGAAAGCGTACTTGGTTGACACAACATTACGTTTTGATGTACTCGAATAGGTCTTTTGGTTTCTTTATTGGGAATGTTGAAAAGATACGAATCCTCGATAAAACGCAGTTATGACAGAAATTGTGGTTGAAGAACTCTCTGAGAATAATTCCGATGATTGGTCGACAGTTTATAATTCTGTCATGCGACGAGGTCTTCGATTTTCTCCAATTAGTAGCAGAATGCTAGAGCAGATCGTTCGGTCTTTAAAACCTTACAATATCAAGTATCTAGTAGCCTATGAAAATGGTATTCCTTCCGGTATCTGTTCCTATAGTAAAAAAGACGATAATGTTTTTCGAATTGTTGACTTCTGTGTTCTTCCACATGGGGAAAAACCAGGGACTATCCTTGTTGATATGATGCTTTCAGAGGCAAGGGCAAGAGAGTACGAAATAATGTCCTGTTGGCTTCCACTCAGTGCACCAAAATCCCTTGACGTACTCGCTGAATATCTATTCAATGCCGGTGACTCCAGAGTATTGATGCGCCATTTCCTAACTGAATCTCCACGAGGGCCAAAACAGGAAATCTCTGAATATCCAGAAATTGATTCAGAACCATCGGTTCTCCCATTTGAAACAGGATTTCAAATGTACTCACTCTTGGAAAGCTTGAAGACCTCTTGGTATCATGCAGCAACAATCAACAACACTATCTCACAAAATTCTGGTATCGAAGTATATCTCTCAACAAAAATGAACCGACAAGGTTGGATATTTCCAACCTGTGAAGCCTTGGCACCAATTGACGTTGACATCTTATCTGCAGCTTTATCGTATCTCTATGATGCCGGTGTGAGGGATGTTCTTACTGAGTCTGAAGGAGCAATGCAGTGGCAGAAATCTTTTCGAGAATACAGTTTCAAAGAAATTTGCACACAATTTGAGCTAAGCTTCGATTTAATGCATTGATTGGTCGTTTGGCGCCACTTCTCTAATAAATATGCCTTATCGCAAAACATGTATATATCTAAACAATACATTGATTCTGTCCTCGCCGGGAGGACGGGACGTCGGTTAGGCTAGGAAATCTTGTTCATCGATGTAGCGAGTTATTTTCTCCTTCGATAACCTCTGCTGGCTACGGTTCTCTCGTGATTGCTAAGATGAGGTAACCCCTAACGTGAGCGCTAAAATGCGCTCACTCCTTATACCAGTGTTATCTCGCCATATCTGTGACAGCATATCCAATGGTCCTTTTCCACTTCTCTGTTCTCTGGAAATTCTGTTTTACAGATATCTATGCAATAGTCACATCGCGGATGAAATGGACATCCAGAAGGAATGTTGGTCATGTCAGGAGGTTCTCCTCTAATTCCTCTCAGGATTGGTCTCTTGCCTCCTGCCTTCATTCGCATCATGGCAATTGTTGGGAAGGATCCCATTAGCCCCTGGGTGTAAGGATGGGCTGGATGATGAAACATCTGAACTGCTTCACCTATCTCCATTATGCGCCCAGCATACATAACCGCAACCCGATTTGCTAGTTCGGCGATAACTCCTGCATCATGACTGATAAGAATAATCGAAACATCAAACTCATCCTGAATCATCTGTAGGACATTCATTATCTGACGCTGAATTGTTACATCTAAAGCAGATGTGGGTTCATCTGCAATAACAAGGTATGGACCGGATATTAGCGCCATCGCAATCAGAATGCGTTGCGCTTCGCCGCCTGAGAAACTGCCTGGGTCAAGCACATACCTAGTTCCTGAATCCGCCAGTCGAACTAAATTGAGAAAATCAAGAACCTTCTTTTTCATCTCAATAAGGCGGACACTTTCATCATGTATTTCCATAGGTTCTCCAGTCTGCATGCCAACAGAATACTGTGGATTGAGTGCATGAGTGAGACCTTGAGGAATCATGGAGATTTCCTTCCCTCGAATTTTTACAATTTCCTCTGAGGGAAGTTTCAGTATGTCATGTCCTCGAAAGATTACCTCTCCTCGAGCACCTGCTTTGTTATCATCATCTTTTTCGAACTCTTTCAAAAGCCCTGGCGTTCCAGCTGAGCCCGCTGCAAATTTAGCCATCCTATCAAACAAACCAACCAGAGATAGTGCCATGGAGCTCTTTCCACAACCGCTTTCTCCTAGGATACCAAGACATTCTCCGGCCTTAACAGTGAAGGACACATCATTCACTGCTTTGATAATTCCCTTCTTGGATGGATAGTAGGAGCGGAGATTCTTAACTATTAGGAGGTTCTCATCATTTGTCATTTCTCACACACCTGCAAACCGACAGTTGTCCACTTTTAAAATACGTTGATTGAGCAGGGTTGCTTCTATTTCATCAAAGTACATCAATAGAAGACAATCAACATCCTTTCTCGAAAATAAGAGCACTTGTTTTTCCTTGAGAGTGGACAACTGGAGAGGAAATGGCTTCATCCACTCTCAAGGGTTTTTATTTTCCAAGAGGAGTTGGTGGCCCTAACAAACGCATGAAGACGAGGGCCACCGTTGGAGAGAACCGGGGGAGATGAAAGAATATCCTTCTTCTCCACGATGGGAGTGTCGAATTGATATTTCCTTTCAAAATTATATGCGTATCATATGCATAAGTATTCAGTCCAATACGCAAGCTCGAAAATTATATTTTTACTATCTATAAATCGACAAGAAATGAACTACTTGGTTCGGAAAAACGCAATCAACGCAATTTTCTTTCTGTGGAATCCTTTATACCCCCAATAGGCTTACGCACGTGAAGGTTACAGCAATATCCAGAGTATTCTTCTCAGATAGAAACACTTCTGCACAGTACAACATGCTTGACAAGGTTGAACATGTCCTAACCCAATTGGGATTGGATACGGATATCAAAGACAAAGAAAAAGTTATGATCAAAACCCACATGGGTCTGTGGGGCAACACAAACCACATCCGACCCGC
>JARGGA010000221.1 GCA_029210805.1 Candidatus Thorarchaeota archaeon | reverse complement strand
AATGGGTTCTGTTATTTGATATCACCTAGCTTCCGATTTTTTTAATCGATTTACAAGAACCCGAATTCCAATGGTGGAATACTCAATTGAAACAAAAAAAAATCCTAATACTTACAATAATCTGTGTAATGGTTCTGGGAAACGTTCTCCCTCTCATGAATGAACCAGCTTCGACAATCCACGATATCAAAGAAACCTCGATACCTCAGCTGGCTCAAGATTTCAATATTAGCAGTTATCTTGAGTTCTCAAAAGCTACAATGGATCTCATTATCGACAATCTATATAATGATACTGATGGATCAATTTGGAGGTCAGCAGATTATAGATGGGAAATCATTGATTTGCTACCGGGTCTTGCTGATTATTATTGGGCGATCGCTGCAATGGCTAGAATGTACGAAGCCTCTGTTATCGAAGGCACTCCCAATACAACACTGTCTACTCTGATAACAAATGCCGCAAATAGAATGGTCTTCAATTTCCTCGATGATGAGTACCCTGGCTATGGAGTCAATCTGTTTTCGGCCTATGAGCTGAAAACTACAAAAAGGCCGGGAATACAATCCTATGCTTATCAGGCATTGCGAATTGCTGAAGAAGTCAATCCTGCACTGAATTTTACCGAGGAGAAACAAAGCGCAATCACTTGTCTTGCTGACATACTCTATGACGATGTTAATGGAGGACTCTATTTCTACACACTTCGAAATGGATCGCTTACTGTACCTAGCAATTTTGATGAGGTTTACCCCAATGATGGGAAGCGTCTAGATCACCTTGCGTTGGGTGCCATGACTCTTTATGATGCTGGACAAGAGCAAAGCAATTCTACGCTAATAGCAATGGCAAACTCATCGATGTCATTTCTCGTTCGATATATGAAGGAGTCATTCCAGACTTATTATTATGGTCTGAAATTAGCTGTAAACAAAACTGGTGGCGATGTTTCTGTGGCAGCAGGTCGGCGACCAGGGAATGTTGTAGTTTCGGATATCAATGCCGTAGCTGTTCGCGCACTACTGAAAGCGTATAATGTCACAGGAAATTCCACATACCTCACATTGGCAGAGTCCATCTTTGAGGCATTGATGGAATTCAATTGGGATGACGAATTTGGTGGATGGTTTGCTGAAACATTGGATGGTCTGCCATTTGACCCCTTGGATGATGAGGATGTTAAATTGTACAAATACTCTGAGATACAGTTTCAATTCATCATCACTTTAGAACAATTATATGAAATCACAGGTAATCTGTTCTATATACGAACGACCATTGACGTCCTTGATCAGATTCTTGGTAATCTTTGGGATGCCGAATACGGTGGCTTCTATCAGAATGGGAACGGTGAATGGGCATCATTTTCGCAGGATTGGCAGTGGCATCATACTGCAGTACAGGGACTCGGTATTCTTGCAATGGAACGTATTTGGATCTACGGCTTACCTATTCTTTCAAATGTTAGGATTAATCCCGTATCCCCTCGCCCTACTGACCAGGTTCTCGTTTCTGCTACCGCTCAGGACAGTGACGGAATTGATATGGTATATGTTAACTATACTTCAAATTTGGGAGGAAAAGTGACAACGGGAGTAATTGAACTACTTCCTAATCCTGAAGTAGGAGGGGTTTACAACAGTACGTTTGGATTGCTTAATGATACCGCTCAAGTCAACTTCTTTGTTACTGCAAATGACACTACTGGCTACTCATTCATTGTAGGCGTGTATTACTTTGTAGTGCGAGCTGACACATTTGAACCTTTGATAGAGCTTCGGATGATCTATCCAGATGAGGTTAGAGCTGGAGATGTTATGCGTATAGAAATAGGGACATACGAATTCCCATTACATAGTGCTACACTCTATTGTACTCTCTATTGGAAATTAAACAATGGTCCTTACACCCCCGTGAATTTGACTCTAGTTGGAAACGATGAAAATAATCTCATCTGGCAAATTGATCTAGGTCCCTTCGTGGGCGGTGATGTAATTTCTTACTACTGTATTGCCGAGGACGAAGCTGGCAATAGTGGAACAAGCCCATTCTACAGAATAACGGTTCTTGGAGAGGTGGACTATGTTTCGCCACTTGCTGTTTGGCAGCTCGGCGCAGTAATATTCTTGATATCTGCACCTGGTGCAGGTGTTGCCTATGTTTGGTCTCGCAGTCGCAATGCTCGGGAACAACAGCGTATCCTAAAGAAAGAAGCTAGAAAAAGAGGACGAAGAGGTAGGGGGCGTTCTCGTTCGCAATCACGATCAAAATCAGACACAAACGGAGGAAATTAAATGGACTTTGGAACTATTCTTCTTCTTGTTGCCGTAGTAGTGGGACTTGTTGATGTTCTTATCATGCTCATAGGTCCTAAGATTCCTGAATATGAATCCCTTTCATTTGGGATGAGTATCATTGCGGGATTATCCGCAATTGGAGCACTACTTTGGATGGCAGGAATAATATTCGGTAATCAATTCCAGTACGACTACGTTTTCCAGGTCACTTCGATAGATTCGGATCTTATGCTAAAGATATCTGGAATATGGGCAGGACAATCTGGCTCACTTGTATTTTGGAGTATGCTTTCATTTGCTCTCTACCTAGGTTTTCGGGTTGCTGTTCGCGGGTACGAAGATGACCAAGTTGCGTATAGGGCGTCAATAATTATGGCAATACAAGCCATTTTGGTTGGATTTAACGCATTCCTTGCAGATCCTTTCAGGGTAACGGAATTTATCGAAAGGACCGATGGTCTTGGTTTAAATCCGTTGTTACGAACCTTTTGGAATGCTATTCATCCTCCAATAGTCTTCATTGCATACGCGCTCATATTGGTGCCATTTGCAATAAAGTTGGCAGGATTCACGGTTCGATCAGAGGAGCGTAATAAAGAACAGATTCCAATTCTCGACTCGATTGCGAGCTTTACTACACTTCTTGCTTGGGTCATGCTCTCTTTGGGTATTGTCATTGGCGGATACTGGGCTTACATCGTACTTGGATGGGGTGGGTATTGGGCGTGGGATCCTGTCGAAACTGGTTCTCTGATACCTTGGTTGCTTCTAACCGCCTACTATCACGCAAAAGGAGTCTTCAGGAAGAATGATGTTCTTAGAGATTCGTTTCTCGTTTTTGCATATCTATGTGTTTTATTTGCAACATGGGTCACACGAAGTGGAGTGTTGAATTCAGTTCATGGGTTTACTATCTCTATCATCAGCTGGAGTATGCTCTTTACCCTGGTTTCCAATTTCATAATCGCTTCTCTCATTACAGCTTGGTCTGGATATAGGGATATTGAAGATGAAGAGTGGACTCCACTTGAAGAATCCAATAAGGGTGGTGAAAGTTCCTCATCCGATGATAACTTAGTGTCGTCATCTAGTGTATTGAATCGAGTAATGAAAATGACATCAACTCGTGATTTCTCAATTAAGATTGCACTTGTTGGGCTGCTCATAATCACTGCTATCTCCGTTATTGGAATTCTTCTACCAGCGGTTCTAAATCTTCAAGCTGTGATCATTAATCCAGGTACGGAAATGGAGAACTTCGTTTCAGTAGGACCTGAATTCTATTGGCTTGGTTTCTATGGTGGTTCTTTCTTCCTGATTACATCTGCATACTACTGTATGGATACAAGTATGATTACAAAGAAAATCAGGAGTATCTTGATTGTTGTCTTGCTCATTGCAGGTGGAATACTAGGAGGTTTCTCCTATCTAGACTCAACTGCTGTTCTGCCAACATCAAATTGGATTGTTAATTTCCTCATTCCTGTTTGCATCGGTGCTGTAGCCTATATTGTCATAGTTTTCGCACGAACGATGGCCGGAAAGGAAAGAGGACCATTCACGATGAGGAAGATGGGTCGAGTGATGCTTCATCTTGGAATGATTCTCTTAATACTCGGTGTATTCATGAGTGAGAATGTTATAATCGAAAGCAATGATGGGTATCTGGAAGGGGACACTAAACGGATTGGTCCAAATATATGGTTAAGCGTAGAAGAGATAGATCTTCAATATTTCCGTGATAGTACCGATTTCAAAATGGTAGTAACGCTCATGGTAATAGAAGGTGATACTATCGTCGGGATTGGGTTTGCCATGATAGAAGGGCATCCTGAATGGGGTTCCATATCTCATAGCGTTTATCTACAATCAAATGCTCTCCGAGACGTCTTCATCGCAGTCACCGGATTCTCACAGCCTCTACCTAATACACTAATGGTAACACTCCATGCAAAAGTGCTGCCCTTGGTATCATTCGTTTGGATTGGTTCATTCTTCATGATCATGGCAATGCTTCCAATGGTCGGAATTGAATTCGCTGCCATTCGAAAGGCAATTCGTGAGAAGCAGGATGATTTCGAAGAAATTGGGGACGACGAACAAATTGTAACTCTGGATCAGTAGTTATGAACAAAAATAAACTAAGGACCTTCAATGATAGATTGTTCTGTATAAGGAACATTCAAGAGAGGGTCTTGCCTCCTCTTTTTTTTGCAAGGGATGAAATGAATGATACACATACTTGGGATTTCCGGAAGTCCTCGAACTGGAGGAAACACCAGCACTTTGATCAATGCTGCGTTGGAATCAGCAGCGAAAGAAGGTGTCGAAACCAAACTCATTGAATTAGGCGAATACAAGCTTAGCGTATGCCTTCATGGTGCAAATTGTTACGAACTCGGTAGATGTATCCAAGAAGATGGACTCAATGATATTGCGAAGGCAATGCAGGTAGCAGATGGCATCATCTTTGGTTCTCCCGCATACTATGGAGCTGTTCCTGGTTTGATGAAGAATATGTTCGATAGAGTTGGTCGCTTTGTAGACTTCCGGGGCAAAGTGGGAAGCTCCATTTCAGTTGGCAGGCGCTCGGGTATGGCGCTTACAAATGTGGAAATGATGTTCTTCATGTATGTCAAGGAGATGATTATTCCCGGAATTCATGGTTGGCCATCAGGATTTGCCTTGCATCCGTCTGATGTCCTCGGTGATACAGAAGCCATGAGCATGGCACGAGAAATCGGATCGCGAGTTGCCATACTTGCGAAGCTTCTCTCTAAGAATCCACCCTCTTGGACAATACCACCCCCCAATGGAATTCCTAGACCAGCCTTCGGCGATGATTGGCGCTGACCTAATAAAAATGAATCAAAAGGTACTAGCAACTACTAGTACCTTTGTTTGTTTTATCCGCTTGCTGTAGTACTGTTTGTTTCGTATTTACTTGGGCATTGTGCAAGTAGATCTTGTGCAATGATATATCCATCTTCGTGAAGAAGTCCAATCGCAACAATCGACTGAGCCTCAGTAAGATCTGGCAGTACTCCGGTTACAAGAACCAAGAGTGTATGTGTCTCCCCAACTATTACGAGTGTGACATTATCTAGAGTGACTGTCAATGAATCTGGTTCAAGTGCCCCTTTAACTTGAATTTGGCGTCCCATATAGAGACCAGGGTTCTCAACAACTGCATCTACACTGAGATACGGGTCCACGAAGGAGTTGAGCATGCCAAAAGATAGCCCAATTACTGCTACAATGAGGACAATTACAACGACGATATTCCTCTCTTTCTTCTTCATCTATTGCGTTCACTCCTGATCCATACTCTGTGTGATCCTCTTCATCGTTGTTTCAAGTTTCACCATTCTAATGAAGAGGTACAGAAGAAAAACCAATATTCCGCCCCAAAGGATTGAGGCAACTGTGAATAATTCTAATTGCTGCATTTTTCTAACTCCTTGTTAATCTGTACTCCATGATTTTCTCGGCTGCAGTATCCAAACGATATGTC
>JARGGA010000222.1 GCA_029210805.1 Candidatus Thorarchaeota archaeon | reverse complement strand
AGTCCGTTCCCTTGTAATAATACCCGGTCGAACTGTACTTGGTCAGGTATTTGACATAGAACTTCACATAGTCCATGTTTGTAAAATGATTCACGTACACCTGGGTATATCTTGTGAAGGAATTATAGGATACACTTGATATTAATGATGATGCAGGTTCGATACCCCGTTTCCATCTGCTGATAATCTCTGGAAATTCATCAAAAATTAAAGCCAATTCCTTCTGTGCCCTGGTTGTATCGGATCGCACTTTGAAATATTTCATACATGAATCTAAACAGATTCCACGAAATTTAGGATGCTTCTTCAAGAGTTCGTATACGGAATCCATTGATTGAATCTCTATTTCAAGTGACGAGCCATGTGCTTTTTCATAGAGTCTTTTTAATTCACGAAGTTCAACTATTTTCAATAATGATGGCATAGTTCCCTTAGATTCATTCTCAAAATAGGATTCAACCTTTGCATAAGCAGCATCAAACATTTTCCTTAATCGAAGTTCTGGGTGATATTCTAAAGCGCGATTGAACTCTTCTTTTGTAAGCAGAAATCCTATTTCTTCAACTTTGCATTCTTGGGGAGTGGATTATTCAGCTTCAAACTGAGTCATGTACGCCTCTACAATCTCAAGCGCCTCCTTTCTGGATAGAAGTCGAGTTTCAATCTCTTCAGGAGTTTCTTCGAAATCAATCTCTCTAAACTCACTCATTAACTCCTACCTCATTCACAGTTACAAAATATAGTACTCCAATTTCCTTATAGATTCCTTTAGAAATAGGAATGGATTGTGCGGTTTGCATCATGAAACTACTGTATTCTGAAGTGAAAAGGTATGGTGCCCCAGCCGGGATTCGTAGGCCTTACATTGGCAAGCAATGTAGGTGAACCCGGGTCATAGAATCGAAAACCCTAGATGCTGGGCCGGGCTACACTACTGGGGCTTATCGCCGCAATCGCCCTAAAACAGTTATTAACATTACGCAGATTGCACAAAAATCGAGTGTTTCTAGTTGAGCGTCGTCCTTGGCCGTTCCTCGACATGTTGTTCTCTCTGTGCGCGCATTCTCTTCTGCATACCTGTGAATACCCTGTACCTGCTAGGTTCATTGCCTGAGCTGCATGCTCCCGGAAATGATTGCAGGATAAATGACCTAAGATCCGATTCCGTTGGAACACCAGATAGAACATTGGATCCAGTTATCAGCGTTGGCAATGTCATTATTCCATACGCTTCTGCAATATACTCACATTTCTCGATATCAATTTCGTAGATAGGAGAAGAGATTGCAAAGTCATGAAGCTCTTCTTTTAACATACCCTTTACTATCTCACACCAAGTGCAGCTTTCAGAGGTAAAGAAGAGAATCATCTAGCAAGGTCTCCGGTTCGTGTTCACTCGTAGGTTTCTAGTAATTTAAGGTCGGAGGAAATACAGTGAAGACAGACCAGTCGAATTGCAGCTTATCTACAGAGTTGAGCGCAAACTGTGAATATCTGCTAGAAATCGTAGACGGTCAACTCCCATTGACGCAACTTTAATAACCCAAATGCAAAGGAGGTCGTCTGTCCTTACAAAAACAAGGGCCCGTAGCTCAGCTTGGTAGAGCAGCAGGCTCATAACCTGTATGTGTGATGATTTCCATCATACAGGGGAACGGTCTGGAGTTCAAATCTCCATGGGCCCACCATTTCCAATCTAGATTTACCCCGCTAATTTTTCTGAAACCATAGTCCGAATTTCTTCGACCTCTTGAGCAATCGAGTCATAGTGCTGGACCAAATCTGGGTCTTTCTGTTGAATTGCATACGATTTAGCCTGGTCTATGGTCGCAATAAGCGCGGTAGACTCCTCCAGAAGTTCCTGCTCCATCTTCTGCTTCTTCTTCTCTTTCTCTTCTACATCGTACTTGGCTTTGGTCTTAGCAAGCTTCTTCCTTCCCTTAGCAATCTTCTGCTCAATGTTGAGAAGAACTAGATCATCTAGCGATTTTGTTTCTTCAGTAGGCGATGCTGCAGGCTCTTTCGCTTTACCACTGGATAGCCCCAAGATTCGCTTTATATCATCTCTAAAGAAACTTAGTAGAAATCCAATGAAGATGACAACAACTCCAGCAAGGAACCCCTCGATACTGGATAGAGCAAAAGCAACTATACTCACAATAACGAGTATGATAATGAGTGCTGCAAAACCTAGCCATGAGAAGCCCTTTGATTCATCATTCAAGGATATTCACTACCTAGTCTAGTTCTCAGTTAGTTCTACATCACTTTTGAAGATAGAGGATAAACGATTCAGAATTATTGCTCCAAATAACATATCGATCATAAAGCTCAGATTTCTTAGCACAAGAAGTGAGTTTTCTACCACTGCAATAGAACCTAGTCCAACATAGAAACCTATGAGAACTGCAAGTGCAATCTTGTAGAGTTTTATTTTTGAAGGTCCGTCTAAGGTCATGAGTAACATGACTACGAAAATCATTCCTGCCATGTAGCTTATCAAGTCCTTGATGAAAGTGAATGACCAAAGTGAGGCAAACAGCAGACCATCCGGAGTCCAACCATTGGGAACACCGGCATACAAAGCAACATGAATTGCATTTTCAATCATATCGCACATTCCCGTAGTGATGCCAAGTATGAAGCCTAGTTTTGGGAAAAAGGGGTCCTCATCTCGAATCAGGAGGAAAATTCCATAGAAAATTGCAATATATCCTACTATGAAGAAGGTGTCAATGACAACTCCTGTCAGACCCGCATACAGTTCACCAATATCTGCACTTGCTAGCCTATTGATGATGATTTGGGGGTCCATTGGTTCGTGGAACTGTCCTCCTTCAGGATCGGTTATCGTACCTACAGCCATCCCGATTGTCATCAGGAACCCGATGAAAACAAAGGCGGATGCTATCTTGAGTTGGCTACTGATATTCTCAGTCATCTTGTATTTTCCCCTGAACCAGCAGTCTGTTCTAATTCGTACGCTCTCCTATATACATATCCGACCTGCACCCCGGCCAATATCTTAGTGAAAGTTTATTCTTCTTCAGCGAAAACAATTATTCACTTGGAGGATACACAGTGCCTCGGTTTGGAACACCTGCATACTATCGTCAGAAATACATCTGTTTTGTGATTTTCACGGGGTTTTTTTTAGTCGTCTTATATTCTACCGTCTTAAGCAATCGTGGTAGGCTTGCGGCAGACATTTCATTAGTTGTGGGAGTGTTTGTATGCGTATTTGGATTAGTTTTGCTTTTCAGGGAGAGAACCAAGCAAATCCCTCCTGGAGATTAAAAGATATTTGGAACACGTGTTCTAATTCTATTAATATAAACCTCCATATAGTACAGCAGCTTATGGAAACGCTACCAAATAGGAGAAAGCGAGATGCAGCTCTTCACAGATCCAGTATCATTAGGGATACTAGCAAGTCTTCTGGCAGGTGGTGCAACAGGACTTGGTGCACTTCCCATCTTCTTAAAGAAAGATTTCAGTAGAAGAACATTGGACCTAATGCTTGGAATTGCAGCTGGAGTTATGCTGGCGGCTTCGGCGTTTAGCCTACTTGTTCCTGCACTTGATATGATAACGAATTGGGCAGAGGTGATTACTGTTGTATCGCTTGGGTTTGTTCTTGGAGGACTCTTCATTCATGCGGCAGATAAGTACATTCCACATGAACACTTCCAAAAGGGCCCTGAAGGCCCTTCTTCCAGTCTGGCAAAAGTATGGCTGTTGGTTATTGCCATAACAATCCACAACTTCCCAGAAGGTTTGGCTGTTGGTGTTTCTTTTGGAGTAGGAGACATTGGTGGTGGTATAGCAGTTGCAGTGGCGATTGGACTACAAAATGTTCCAGAGGGTCTTGCAGTAGCAGCTCCAATGGTGCGAGAAGGTTATTCAAGAAAATATGCGGCAGGTCTCGCGTTGTTAACTGGATTGGTTGAACCAATAGGAGGCATTCTAGGGGTTACAATTGTCACAGTAGCAGTATTCCTTCTACCCTATGGTCTAGCTTTTGCCGCTGGGGCCATGGTGTTTGTTGTTGGTGATGAAATGGTACCTGAAAGTCATGCGGCAGGCAATGCACGGCTGGCAACTTGGGGTCTTATGGTGGGTTTTGTTGTCATGATGATGCTTGACAACATCTTTGGACTCCTATTCGATTGACAAATGGGGGCGACCCCCCTCTCCCTTTCTTTGTGAATACTTTCAACATAACACAGTTAAGTTAGAGTGATTCTTTTCACAAACCGATTGGATGTAGACTGCACGCGCATATGTGGACCATTGAGGATAGTGCAAATGAAAAAGAACGCTACAACATCGACAGCGGATGCTAAATCCAGTGACTTGCATCAAATCCAACACATCATTGTATCTCTTTCAAGCAGTGGATTATCGTTATTTCACAAATCTTTCTCGGGCGAGATAGAACCGGATCTCTTCAGCGCACTTCTAACAGCAACATCCCTATTGATGAGAGATGATGGAAGCAACCCGCTCACTGGCAAGTATGAAATCTATCAAGTTGATGAAAAAACTGCTACAATCTGCCAAGGCATCTACCTTGCAGGAATACTGATTTCAGACGCACCTGTAGCCAATCACCTTGTACAGCGACTTGAAAAATTCATTACTGCTTTCGAGGAGGAATATGGCTTTCTCTTGAATAACTGGCATGGAGATCGTACATTTTTCGATCAGGATTGGGCGAATTATCAGCTGATGGAGTGCATGGTATCGGAATCATCAAGCTATAGATTGAATATGAAAGCAATGGAGATACTCAAAAACGCGCGGCAGATCCGACTGGTTTTAATTATCAAGCGATTCGCTGGGGAAAGTGCCTTTAGTCTTGAGAGTGTCAGTGACCTACTTGTTCAAAAATTAATCATACCAAAGCAGGATGCAATGGAGTTCTTGTCCGAATTGGAAGCTAACGGTATCATTATGTCTGCGAATAGTTAGACACATACTGTCGGTATCTTCAAATGGTGGTAATGCGAAGAAAGACAGAGATTTCTAGGACATTCAGTGTTTTAGAAAATACCAACGTTTGGTGGCGAATATGGAGCTAAATAGAGCAATTTGTTGTAGAGAGCTCAGGGAATCAGATGTCGTCGGGTCAGATGGGGAGAAAATCGGACGCATCGGAGATATGACTTTCACATTTGATGGAGAGTTGAAACTTTCACAATTTATCCTATCAGGTCCAGTTTTCGAGGAGTTCCTTGAATCAATAAAGGTCAGGCCCGATAAAGACCCCATTTTCAATGGATCAATGATTAAGAAAATGGATGAAAAAGTGCATCTTGATACAACCAAGAACGGCCTCAAGACGACACTAGACAAAGGTGCCATCGGGGAGGGCGAGATTAGACTCTCCAAGCTTCAGAAGCTTGCTATAATCGACAAAAGTGGTGTAAGTGTTGGCAAAGCGATTGATATCGACTTTGATGTTGATGGATCTGCAAAATTGATAGTTGGAGGCGGATTCTTCGAAGAGAAGCTAGAAGCACTTGGATTGAAAGCTAATGTTGATATCATTGTTCCGGGAAAGGTCATTGAGAAGATTGGGGAAAAGATAACTCTCAAAGTAGGAAAAGAAGAGCTTGCACTGACAATGGAAGAGGCTATCAAAACAGCAGCACAATCAAGCGCGTATGAAGCGAAAGAGGCTAATCGACAACTTTCTAGAGTTCAGTTATTTACTCAGAGACCGATGTAGAATCACAGAATCTGATGGATGAAGGGTTGGTAACAGCTGCTAAAAACCCGGACAAACCTGGACATATCTTAGATGAA